>CAJXOI010000201.1 GCA_913057885.1 uncultured Micavibrio sp. | reverse complement strand
CGTGACCTCAATATTAAAAACACAAAAACAAGCAATCTCTCTACACCAGTGAATGATGTTTTGGTGGGGATTATTTTATTTGCAGTTATTGCCTATGGCGGTTTTCGCGTTGCCGATGGGACAAGTTCGGCCGGGGACATCATGTCGTTTATTGCGGCCTTCTTGATGGCGTATGAACCAATGAAAAAATTGGCAAAGCTTAATAATAATTTCAATGTTGGTTTAGGCGCGGCCAAAAGGGTTTTTGATGTTATGGACACAGATTTGGGGATTGAGAAAAGTAAGCGTGTGCCGGCATTAAAATCAAAAAAATCGATGGATGTTGAATTTCAAAATGTTGGCTTTGCCTATGAAGGAGAGGATACAGTTTTGGAAAATGTCAGTTTCAAAGCCGAGGCAGGGCAGGTGACGGCGCTTGTGGGACCTTCTGGCGGGGGGAAGACGACGATTCTCAATCTTATCCCGCGTTTTTACGATACAGACACAGGACAGGTTTTGTTGAATGGCCAAGATGTATCCAAAGTATCAATAAAATCATTGCGAGAACAAATCGCATGGGTGTCTCAGGATGTTGTGATTTTTGATGACACGGTAAGGGCAAATATTGCCTATGGCCTTGATAAAGCAACGGATAAACAAATCGAAAAAGCCGCGAAGGAAGCTTTTGCTCATGATTTTATTATAAGCTTACCCGATGGGTACGACACAATTTTGGGCGAAAATGGGTCTTCGTTATCGGGGGGGCAAAGGCAACGCATTGCCCTTGCGCGGGCATTTTTGCGCAACGCGCCTATTTTGTTATTGGACGAGGCGACAAGTGCACTGGATAATGAATCCGAAAGATTTATTCAACAATCTTTGGAAAAGCTGCAAAAGGGTCGAACAACATTGGTCATTGCGCACCGTCTTTCAACAATTGAGAAGGCCAATCAGATTTTGGTATTGGACAATGGTCAAATCGTCGAAAAAGGCACTCATAATCAATTAATTCGTAAGAAAAATGGTTTGTATAAAAAATTGAGAGAGCAGCTATAGCTCTTACGCGGCCCTCTTAATCTTTCCACAATCAGACTTTAGATTAGCCGTATAAATAGTTTTAAGCATAATCGCCGCTGTAATCATTTGGTGACCAGGAGTGTCATGATTTAAAAAAAGATTTAACTCCTCTGCGATGATGATGGAATCCCATTGCTTTCCAGTCTCTTTTTCCAGAAGCGTCTTAATAAGTTTTCCGGATGTACCCTCAAGAATGACTGGTATACCTTTAAGTAGACACGCAAGGACACTTCCCAACATGGCGGCGTGATCTAAACCACAATTTTCAGCCATAAAATTTTGGATGTTCGTAAAATCATCCGTTTTTTCTAAGGCATCAGCCGCCGCTACCGAAACTCCTTGGCCAAAGCTGCAGGCGCAAAATAATTGTGTGCCTTCCTCAATAGCCATCATGCCGTAACTGGCGGCCATGGCAAGTTCTTCTAATGATGGCTTGGTTGTATTCGTAGGATCCAATTCAAAAATTTGCAAATCAGTATCAAGAATTTGTGCCAATTGTCGGAGGGATCCGCTTGCGTCCTCACAAGCATCAACAAATTTCTGACCACTAAACCCGTCAACCATGTTATATCCCGCCCAATAAAGGGCACAACGGTTGACCAAAAAACCACGGGATAAATCTAGTGTTTGTGAATAATGTGATAACCATTCGGTTATACGTGTCATTGGATCATTCGCCGTTGTTTCAAAAGCTGGATAGTCTGGTAGTTGTCCTATGAGGTTTGAAATTTCATCAAAATTTGGTTTTTCTTGTATTTGTGTCATAACAACGAGTATAGAGCGACAGCGTTTTATTTTAAAGGTGAAAAACAAGGTTGACTTTATTGCCTAAGATGCTTTATTGTCCGGCAGAATTTGAATTTATTGAGATAGATAGGAAATAAAATGTCACGTCGTTGCGTTGTCACAAATAAAGCGGTTGTTAGCGGGAATAATGTTTCTCATGCTCATAATAAAACACGCCGTAAGTTTTTACCTAACCTTACTGAAACAAGAGTTTACAGTGAAACTTTAAACCGTTTTTTCAGGATTAAGGTAACAGCAGCCGGATTACGTACTTTGGAACACAAAGGCGGTTTTGATGCATGGTTGTTGGATATTGCGCCATCAAAATTAGAAGCTGAGATGCGTAAGGTGCGCAAAGAATTGGTTGCGAAAAAAGAAGCTGCTTAAGCTGTTTTGTTAAAGTGATAATTTAAGCCCCGATTTGTCGGGGTTTTTTAATGTAAGGACGATAAATAATGAGCGACCTATATCCTAATCACGCCTTTGATATTGAATTCAAAGACCCGAAATCACGCGCCCGTATTGGAAAGTTAAAAACACCGCACGGAACCATAGAAACGCCAAATTATATTTTTTGCGGGACAAAAGCCGCCTTGCGATGTATGACGTCTAAGCAAGCCGCCGAAGCAGGGGCGGACATTCACCTTGTCAATACATATCACCTTATCGTACAACCCGGCGCTGATATTGTTGAAAAACTTGGTGGGGCACATGGTATGACGGGTTGGACAGGCCCTATGATGACCGATAGTGGCGGTTTTCAGATCTTTGCTTTTGGCGAGGGGACGGTCGCCGATGAAATTAAGGGGCGCAATAAAAACAACCCGAAAAACCGATTGCTTCAGGATATTACCGAAGAGGGCGCGGTATTTAAATCCTATATTGATGGATCGAAATTCACTTTAACGCCCGAAAGCTCGATTGATGCCCAGCGTAAAATCGGCGCGGATTTGATTTACTGTCTGGACGAATGCCCACCATATCAC
>CAJXOI010000200.1 GCA_913057885.1 uncultured Micavibrio sp. | reverse complement strand
TATCGGATCAATTTACCTGAAACAAGATGACATTGTGCGTCATCCATTGGTTGCCGAAATGCTTGATGTGCTCTAAATATAAAGCATGAAAAATTTACGCTATGGATTATGGGCGCTTGTCGTTGTTGCCCTTGTGGGTTTTGTCGTAATTAACCTGCCCGTAAAACAGGATGAGGGTCACACAAATTATATTCCCCCGACAGGATTTAATCAGGGAACCCATTTTACTCTCATTGACCATAATGGCGAGGTCTATGATTCACGCAATCGTATTGTCGAGGGAGAGTACGCGCTCATCTTTTTTGGGTTTACGCACTGCCCCGTGATTTGCCCGACGGAATTGCAAAAATTTGCGGCGGTGATGGATTTACTTCCGCCTGAAAAAGCAGAAAAAGTCCATCCTATTTTTATAACCATTGATCCCGAGCGGGATACGGTTGAAACCATGCAAGAGTATGTGCCCATGTTTCACGAAAAAATCGTTGGTTTAACAGGCGATGTTGAAAAGGTTCATCAGATATTAGATGCTTGGAAGGTTTTTTATACAAAGGTCGATGACCCGCAATTTACCGAATATACGATGGATCATTCAACTTATGCGTATCTAACCGACCACGATATGAATTTTATGGCGTTATTTCGCATGAAGAATACGGCCAATGAAATTGCATCTCACATCACAACAATTGTGCAGTGAACAATGCCTTTTTCATGATTTTTACCCGCAAGTGAAGTAGGATTATTCTCTAAAGGAAGGATAATAATCATGAAAAAAATATCACCGCGCTTTTTAATGTTGGCATGCGCCACATTACTTTCGTCTCAATCATTTGCAGCAGGGTTTTATATTCAGGAACAATCTGTCTCGGGTTTAGGTAATGCTTTTGCAGGGTCCACAGTTGCGGCAAGAGATGCATCTATCATCTATTATAACCCTGCCGGGATGACCTATTTGGATGGACGGCATGGAAATGTCGCTGTTCATTTCTTGGCGCCAATTTCCGATGTTGATGATAAAGGGTCGGATGCACCATTGGCCCTTCCGAATGGTGAAGATTCCGATAATCCCTATGACATTTCGCCTGTGCCGAATTTGCATTATTCGCACCAATTCAATGATAATTGGTGGGGTGGCGTTGCTGTTACGGCCCCATTTGGACTGTCGAATGAGTATGATGATGGATGGTTTGGACGCTATGCTCACTCTCATCAGAATTGATGACCATCAACGTGCAACCGTCATTTGCAGTCAAAATTGATGATAAATTGTCTCTTGGTGGTGGTTTTGATGTTCAATATGTTGATGCAGAGTTGGAAAATCAGGCCTTTGCAGGCGTGACGGAGGGGACTTCAACGCTTGAGGGGGATGATATTTCCTATGGCTATAACCTTGGCTTTATATACGAACCCACTGACGCAACAAAGATTGGTGTGCATTACCGGTCCCAGGTCAATCATAAATTGGATGGCAAGGTCACAGTCGAAGGCACGGGCACAGCAAATGACGGCGTCACAAACGGCAAGGCAAATTTGAATTTACCAGAAATATTATCTTTCAGCGCATCTCATGATTTGGATGATCAATGGACAATTATGGCAGGGGCAACATGGTTTGGATGGGCAAATTACGAGCGGATTACAACCGTTGGTGATGATGGCACCCTGATATCAGATCAGGAGCAAAATTACAAAAACACATGGGCGTTTAATGTTGGTGCGGATTATAAATATTCCGACGAATGGACATTCCGTGGCGGATTACAATTTGACCCAACCCCAACACAAGATAATTTCAGAACCACACGCACGCCTGATGGCGACCGTGTTTGGGTTTCGGGCGGGGCGACATATCAAATGAATGATAAATGGTCATTGGATATGGCGGCAACGTATATCAACGTCGGCGAGGAAGATATTTCACTGACACAAAATGAAGGCACAGCCGTTGTTTCAACGGTCGAGGCTGAAAATAGTGGCCATGTCGGTATTGTTGCCGTTGGTTTGAACTATAAATTTTAAAAGATGATTAGGCGTTGAGGTTCCATTGCTGTTTTTGTGGCGATGGGGCTTCGGCCATATCAATGAACAGGCGTGTTACGGGCTTGCGTTCCTCTTGTTCAAATGCGTCCCAGCTTATATCCCGATCATTTGATTTTTGCGATGAAGTTGCGGGTTCTGATTTTACAGATGATGATGCCATAGCAACAGCTACAGGCGGCTCATTCCATGTAATATCGCCAAGGGCGATTTGTTTTTCTTCAACTTTATTTTGATTATTGCCGGGCATTCTTTGTTCATTCTCAATAGCATATTTAACTTCGGTCGTTTCAACACCCGAACGCAACGCATCCGTAGTTGATTGTCCGCTATGTTCTTCAATGGCAGCATTTACAAGCGACGATAAGCCCCCTAATGGCCCGCCGTAAAGAGCTCCACCTGCAATCCGTGCTACGGGTGAAATATCATCGCCTGTCAATCCGCGGTAAAGGCTTCCAACAACAGGGAGGTGATGAAGAGGGTTCATGACATCAACCATCTCAGAAAAACTGAGTGATGGCGCTTGAACCGTTTGTGCGCTCTCAACGCCAGTAAGAGAGAGCGCCGCGGTTTTATTCGCGCCTTGAATGGCTTGAGGTGAATTATTTTTCCAGGCGGGCACAGATCCAGCCATGCGGCTATTGTCGAAATGGGCCTGTCTTAAAAAATAAGGGGTGTTTTGTCCAATAACATCAACCATGCTTTAAATTTTGCAATATTTGTGCCAAATTAAAGGGTATGAGCGGGTTAACGAAGATTGCATTTGATGGACTTGAGGCGGAAACGTTAGAAATCATTGAA
>CAJXOI010000199.1 GCA_913057885.1 uncultured Micavibrio sp. | reverse complement strand
AAAAAGATGTTTTTGCCGCGCGTAAAACGGATGATAAAGTTGGGCAGGCGTTGCAGGCCTCAATCACGGCGTTGGGTCTAGCACGCCAAGTCGGGGTGCCGACATACGGCACGGCCTATGAAATTTTAAAACTGACGAAACAGATACAGCACCTGCAATTTTACAGAGATGGTACTAAAATTCCCTCACTAAGCCTTTTAGCTACAAATGATTTGGCGAATGACACGCATGTTTTGACGAGGTTATCAGAGCGTTTTGGCATGGAAACGCATATCATGCCAGGGCGTCACCAGACATTAAACGAGGTTCGACCCATTCGCGATAGTGCGTATGTGCGAATATTCAATTTTTTGAAAAGGCATCTTTAACAGTCCAACAAAGCTTGATAAGATAACCTCAGAATTTTTCAAAAAAGGAATTAAAAACAATGTCTTTAGAATATAAACGCCTGAGCGACCGTATATTATTTGCCTTGGAATTAGCTGTGGAGCAGGGTGATATACAAATCTCTGACGCTTTGGTCAGTGCGATGGAACATTCAATGACCCGCGCAACGGGTGGTGCTAATTTTCAAGAACGGCGTGAACTTGCCCCTGAATACGACGCCGTTTTGGCACAATATGACGAGTTGAAGAAAAACGCTGGTTAAGTTTTTTCAATAAATTCATCTTCAGAAAGCACGGTGACACTTAAGTCCTGTGCTTTTTTTAATTTTGATCCTGCGTCCGCTCCAGCAATAACATAGTCGGTTTTGGACGATACCGACCCGGAGATTTTCGCACCTAATGTTTCTAATTTGGCTTTGGCTTCGGCCCGACCCATGGAGGATAATGTGCCCGTTAAAACAACGGTTTTACCTGTAAAGGCACTTTCCGTCGTTTGGGGGGCGACATAATCAAGGATGGTTAATTGATTTAAGAGGGCGTCTAAAACATTTTTATTATGATCTTCGTTTAAAAATGCCATGATGTCGGTGGCAACGGCGGGGCCAATATCTTCAATTTCAATCAGATCATCATAATTTGCCTTGGCACGTAAGTTTTGAAGTGATCCATAAACGCTGGCCAATCGTTTGGCTGTGGCCTGTCCCACCTGACGAATACCCAGGGCATAAATAAAACGATCAAGGGCAATTTCGCGTTTGGCCTCGATGGCATCCCATAATTTTTGTACAGATTGATCGCCCCAACCTTCTTTAAGGCGGAGCGGGGTTAATGAATTTCTATCATGATCCCGTAATGTAAAAATATCGGCAGGGGATTTAATCAGACCCTCTTCCCAAAATTGTTTGATAACCTTGTCGCCCATGCCCTCAATATCAAAGGCATTTTTGGAGACGAAGTGTTTTAATCGTTCGACCGCTTGGGCATCACAAATCAAACCACCCGTGCATCGGCGCACGGCCTCGTCTTCTTCGCGGATGGCATCTGACCCACAGACGGGGCATTGGGTTGGAAATTCAAAAGGTTTGCTGCCTGCGGCATGATCGATCGATTCGGTGATTTTGGGGATGACATCGCCTGCACGTTCAATTTTGACCTTATCCCCCACGCGGATGTCTTTACGGGCAATTTCATCCTCGTTATGCAATGTTGCGCGTGATACAACAACGCCCCCAATGGTGATGGGTTCCAATTCCGCCACGGGGGTTAAGGCACCCGTGCGCCCGACCTGAATGGAAATGGCATGAAGGGTTGTGATGGCCTGTTCCGCAGGGAATTTATGCGCAATCGCCCATCGCGGCGCGCGGGAAACAAACCCCAAACGGTTTTGAAGGGATAAGTCATTTACCTTGTACACAATTCCATCAATATCGTATTCAAGGTCAGGGCGAAGTTTCATCACCTCCTCATAATAATTAATTAGCCCCTTAACATCTGTTGCAACATGGACGGGCGACGGAACATCAAACCCCCAATTGGACAGTTTGTCACGAATGCCCATTTGTGTATCTGCAATCGGCGCTGAGAGGTCACCAAGGGCATAGCCGAAAAATTTCAAATTGCGTGCGGCGGTAATGGATGAATCCAATTGCCTGAGCGACCCTGCCGCCGCATTGCGCGGATTAGCGAAAATCTTGCCACCCTTTTCTGCCTGGGATTTGTTCAAGGCCTCGAATGATTTTCCGGGCATATACACTTCGCCACGAACCTCTACGGTATCGGGCGCATCGGAGGGCAATATATGCGGCACATTATCCAATGTTTTCATGTTGGCGGTGATGTCTTCGCCCACCGTGCCGTCACCGCGTGTTGCGGCACTCACCAGTTTTCTGTTTTCATAGCGGAGCGAGCAAGACGAGCCATCAATTTTTTGTTCGGCAAAGATTTCGACGGGCGTTGAGGTGTTTAAAAATCTCTGTACCCTCTCAATAAAATCCTGCACGTCATCAACATTAAAAGCATTACCAAGCGAGAGCATCGGCACGGCGTGCGTGATTTTGGAGAAACCGTCTTTGATTGCGCCGCCGACCTTTTGTGATGGGCTGTCGCTTGAGATGAGATCAGGATATTTGGCTTCGATTTCATCCAATTCCTTGCGCAATTGGTCGTAATCCGCATCTGATATTTCGGGGGCGTCTTCGGTGTGATAGAGACGATCATGATGATGAATCTCACGCACCAGCTTTTTGTGGCGGGCGCGTGCATCCTCGTAATCCGTATCAAACAATTCCATGGCATAGTTTTAAACCACGGTGCATGTCAGGACAATACTCTGTTACTTTTTACGCTTACGTTTTTTGGGTTTTACAGTTTTTGATTGGGTGTCGATGTCATCGTGATCAATGGCCTCACTCTTTTCTGCCTCTTCATTCTGATCATCGATAATTTCTTCCAATTCTTTTT
>CAJXOI010000198.1 GCA_913057885.1 uncultured Micavibrio sp. | reverse complement strand
ATGCAACCTATGACATCCCGTTCAACATTGTGGACATTAATGATGAAACACCCGCAATTACCAATAATACAATGTCAGTTGATGAAGAGGCAACTATAACAATTGATAGCACCATGCTATCTGCAATTGACGGTGATAGCTTGGATAATAACTCAACTTTACACTTTAAAATTACCAATCTCCCTATGCATGGAACACTCTATATCAACGGTGCTATGGCTGAGATCGGGGTGGTTGATAGTTTCACTATGGATAATGTGATCGCGGGTGAAATAACGTATACCCATGATGGATCCGAAAACCACTCTGATAATTTTGGTTTCTATGTTGAAGATGACGCTGGTAATCAAACGGGGGCATCAAGTTTTAATATCAATGTTAATCCGATGAACGACGCACCGGTGATTGACATCAATTCAGGCATGACAATTGATGAAGATGAAGTCGATGTGGTGATCGACGACACTATGTTATCCATTTCGGATGTCGATATATCGGATGATCCATCCAACATTCATATTAAGGTGACAAGTTTGCCCACTAATGGAGTGCTACTCTTAAGCGGCGCTCCGATGGTTTTGGGGACAAACGACACATTCACAATGCAGAATATTTTGGATGGCCTTATTACATACAGCCATAATGGTACCGAAACATTAACTGACAGCTTTGATTTCGAAGTGACTGATGGCGGTGAAAATGGTGTGACGGCACAGGCAGACACATTTACCATCTCAGTCACTGATGATGCGGCAACATTAAGCCTTGCCTCACAGGATAATTTCAGCGCCACCGGCCCTGCCGATGCTGCAGCGGTGCGGATGGATGATGCAGGCGGTGTTCGAATCGCAAAAATCGAAGTCGATGACATATACGGGGAAGATTTTGAGGCTGTAGAATTCATTGTTCAATCTGGTCTTGATGCCTATTTCGAAGTGATTAAAAATGTGAATGATGATTATATCTTGAAACTAAAATCAGGATACCAAATCATGGATGATGGTGTAAATTTTGGAATTTATGATGATGCTCCAACCCCAAGTCAATTTCACATATTAGGAGCAAACGACTCCCCCTTCACGGTTGATATTGGTTTATTCGATGCGGGTGCCACACAAGCATTATCCATCGACGTTATGCCGCAACTTGGTGTGCAAGATATTGTTGGCTCGGCCGTTGCGGATTTAATATTTACTGGTGATCGCATAGCTATTGGTGATGAAGATAATAATCTCATGCGTATTGACAACACTGATTTCAAGTTTATCACAGGTGGTGAGGGGTATGACACGCTTTTGCTCAACGGCGATCCAAATGGTGGTGCGATTGCGACATTTGATATGACGAGCAAGGCTGACCCCTTTGCCCCCGCTGTTTTCAGTGCCGATTTAGCCTCGATCGAAGAAATTCGTTTTACAAATGATGCGCTGGCAGGTGACGATGTTTTAAAGTTTAATGTTCAAGACATCATACGTTTGTTACGCACATCCGAGAGCGGGATTGTCAAAATCGCCACAGACTCTGACAGCGCCCTCAATAACAACATCAACTTTTATGATGCCAGCGCCGTTGGGCCAGGACAGCTTGGAAGTGATGGCCCAGAAGTCAGTATTGGCGATCCTACTGTGGGTATTCAAGGTGCTTTCGGTTTTACAAAAGTCGACACTGATTTTGATGATGGATCAGGCGAAGATAACAATTTTGTTGTCTATAACCATGCGGAAGGCCAGTTATTGATTGAAACAAATATCGACGGGTCGCAAACAGGTGGCCTGTAATCAATATAAAAAAAGCCCTCTTCCAGAGGGCTTTTTAAATTCTTAAATCTTATTCGTAATATTGATTAGGCAGTTAAGGCCTTGTCTTGGCGTCTTCTGCGGTTGGCAAACAAGCCAAGCGCCGCACCACCGGCAAGCAAGTAACCAATTGTCGATCCCAAAGACACGGGCGCAAGATCGTGGTTTTCTGCAAACTGTACCTGGGCATTTAGTGATGAATTTATAAACACCCTATTGTCAGGACTGCCAAAACTGAAACCGCTTATAACTACATCATTGTTAATGTTGTTTCTAAAGAAATCCTCTATAGAATCTCCTGGCTCAGTTGATAAATTGTATTCACCTACAAGGTGTTTTGGGCGGAAAGGCAGGCTCAAATCATCAAAATCTGTTGCGCTTATTTGCAATGGGCGTATGAAGCCAGGTTCAGAACGCAGAATATCAAAAAACCCGGTTGCTGTGTCATTGTCTTCGATTGTTGTCACAGTATATGACCCAGAATTTTGCATTAAATCAAATAGCAAAGAAACATTCACATCTTCGCCCGCATCAAAACCCGTGGTATCTCCAAACCCTTCCGAAACAGTTGTTCCACCCCACGCATCGGGGTTAGGAATAAAAGATCCTTCGATAGTTGACTGGAAATCTAGAGTAACTACAGCGGCGTCGGCGGCGGCGGCTGAGGCAACAACTGCAAATGCGGCGAGGGCCATTTTTGGTGATGTCATAACGGTATCTCCTTAAAATTAAATTTTTCCGTGCGTTTTTATGCCACAAAACATTATGGGAATGCAAATAAAATTTTCATATTTTTTATTCTTATTTCGATGTGGCCTCGTAAACGCCGTCCCAATTGGCCTCTGGCGGGGTGGTCTGAAACTCTTCCATCCTATTGAGCATCACCTCGTAATATCCCTTTAACTCTTGCCCGTAATGGTTTTGCATTAAATCGGGAACGCGGTTGGCCGCACCTTCAAAGTTCATACGGCGATAATCGCGCAAAAATAATTTATGCGCGACGCGGAATTTTTTAAACGCCGTTTTCTTGCCTGTATGATTATCGCCAAGGGCGGTGA
>CAJXOI010000197.1 GCA_913057885.1 uncultured Micavibrio sp. | reverse complement strand
CATCAACCAGATGACGATAGACCTTATATCCTCATGCCCTCATTTTACGAGGCAAGATTGATCGCAAAGCACCGTGACCAATTTGAAGATAAAATAACCGTTGCTGCCCCTGATTACGACTCGATTGATCAAGTTGATCCAAAACATCATTTGGCCAGAACAATTCGGGATCATAATATCACCGCCCCCAAAACATGGTTACCGCAATCGCGAGAAGATGTTGAGAAAATTGCAAATGATTTGCCCTATCCAGTTTTCATGAAAATCCCCGATGGTATTGGCGGACGTGGCATCATAAAAACCAATAGCAAGGATCAAATAATACAAAATTATTCCGAATTAAAAAATGATTATCCAGATAAGGATATCATTATCCAAGAAGGAACCGATGGATCCGATTATTGTTATTGCGGTTTATTTCATAATGGTCAGCGGATTTCATCAATGGTTTACACCAATCTGCAAAAATTTCCGAATGATACCGGATCGGGCGTTACGTACAAAACGGTCGATAACACAGTTTTTGACCCACTTGCCGAAAAATTGATGAAGGCTGTCAATTGGACAGGTGTTGTCGGGATCGATTTTATGTGGACTGGCAATAATGATGACATTCCCATGATGATCGAGGTAAATCCCAGATTTTGGGCAGGATTGATGCACTCGTCCAATTCAAATGTCGACTTTCCTTACATGCTTTATCAGTTGGCAGCTACAGGCAAAGTGACAAATATTGATCACCCTAAAATTGGGCATCAGTCAAATATTGCCGTTCTATCAAACCTGTCGGCGATGGAAAAATTTTTTAACGATGCCATCGACTTTGACGCACTATCAAAACAATGGCCTTTGCTCCGTAAAAAAATCAAAAATTTTGAAATCACAGACTCGATCAAAATTATCAAAGACAGCCTTAACCAGAGTATCACCATCGTTGATGCCTATGAGCATTATAAATCCGTTCAAAATCAACGGAAACACTCTGACTCTATTTTTATAGACAGGGACGATGCCCTTACAGGTTTAGGGTTTTTATTTATCTTGGGGTCCCTTGTTAAATACGGCGAAATACCCCGGGAATTAAGAGGATAGATTATGAGTAAAGCTATCATTGGCTATACTTCCCGTGATGGACTATTGAGCGTGTTGCATACACTTACCGCCGTCTCGATATATATTGCCGGAGGGAAACCCCTTCGCCTATGCCCGAAAAACCCGCGCTATGACCAGACTATCGACGGAATCATCATTGGCGGTGGGACGGACCTGTACCCCGTAAAATATAAAATGGACCCAAAACCTGATTATATTTATGATCACCCGCGTGATGAAATGGAATTTCGATGGATGGAAATTGCCGACGCGGAAAACATACCCGTTTTAGGAATTTGCCGTGGGGCACAGTTGATGAATGTTCATCGTGGCGGGGCATTGCATATGGATATTTTAAAGATTCATGAAAAGGCAGATTATCCAACGGGATTGATAGCCAATATCTTTTTCAGAAAAAATGTCACAATTGCCGAAAAATCTATAATGTTTAATATCTTTAAAACGCAAACCATGTCGGTCAACAGCATTCATAAACAGGCCATTGACCGCCTTGGTGATGGGCTTATAATTTCAGCTAAGGAAAAAAACGGCATTGCCCAAGCGGTTGAAGACCCGGATCGCTTGTTTTTTATGGGGGTGCAGTTTCACCCCGAGGCCATGATCCATAAAAAACAATTTCGTAATCTGTTTCGATATTTTGTCGAGGCCGCACAGTTAAATAAGAAGGAGGTATAGCCATGGTTACGACCACAAACCCCGCCAATAATCAGGAACTTGAGACCTATAAAGACATGAACGTCAATGACGCCTGTGACATCATAAACCTGTCGCACAGGGCGTTTGAGGATTGGCGATGGAAAAGTTTTGATCATCGCGCCGAAAAAATGCGCGCCCTTGCCACCCTTTTGAAAGATCGCGTTAACGACCTCGCCCCCATGATGACGCAGGAAATGGGAAAACCGATCACGCAGGCGAAGGCTGAAATCGAAAAATGCGCATGGGTGTGCGAGTATTACGCCGATAACGCCGCCGAATTTCTAAAGGATGAAGAGGTGAAAACCGATTTCGATCGATCCTTCATCACCTATCAACCCATTGGCGTTGTGCTGGCCATCATGCCGTGGAATTTTCCATTTTGGCAGGTCATCCGTTTTGCCGCGCCGACATTGATGGCCGGAAATGCGGCGGTGTTAAAACATGCATCATCCGTCACGGGATGTTCGCTTGCGATCGAACAATTATTTAAAGATGCGGGCTTTCCTGAAAACCTGTTCCGTAGCCTTGTGATCAACAGCAATGATATGAAAGACATCATCCCCGACCGCCATATCCGTGCCGTCACATTGACGGGCAGCACGGGCGCAGGACAAAAAGTTGCGGAAATTGCTGGGCGCCACTTGAAAAAAACCGTGCTCGAATTGGGCGGCAGTGATGCTTACCTTATCCTTGACGATGCAGACATTGAAATGGCGGCGAAACAATGTGCGGCAAGCCGTCTGCAAAATACGGGGCAAAGCTGTATCGCCGCCAAACGCTTTATTGTTCAAGACTCCGTTCATGATGATTTTGTCGCGGCCTTAAAGGCGGAAATGGAATCCAAAACAATCGGCGACCCGATGAATGATAAAACCGATATTGGTGCATTGGCATCCGTTGCGGCGCGGGATGAATTGCACGATCAGGTCACGCAATCCATTGCAAAGGGTGCAACATGCGTTTTGGGTGGTGAAATCCCTAACCAAGACGGCGCATGGTATCCACCAACCATCCTGAGCGATGTTACCGAAGGAATGCCTGCCTTTCACGATGAAATGTTTGGCCCTGTCGCCGCCGTGATTATGGT
>CAJXOI010000196.1 GCA_913057885.1 uncultured Micavibrio sp. | reverse complement strand
TTTATGAGTGATAAATATGTGAATTATAACCATATCGCAACAATGTGGGGGGCAATTTTAGGAAAAGCGATAACACCTGCTCAGGTTGCATTATGTTTGCATCAATTTCATTTGAATAGTTTGATTGATTATCCGCATTGCCAAGATACCACCGTCAAGATGGCCGAAACCATCTTTGCGTATGAGGCTCTTTCAAAAAACACTGAAGACAGGCGGTAAGAGGCTGTTACGCAGCCTTGGCGGAATTGGCGTTTTCAATCCCTTCCATAATCAGGGATTTTGCCTTTTCCACACCTTCCCAGCCCAATACTTTGGCCCATTTGCCTTTTTCAAGATCTTTGTAGTGGGTAAAGAAGTGTTCGATCTGCTCCTTAATAATCGGGCGAATATCATCCAGATCATTGATATTATCGTGGTAAGGGAACATTTTTGAAACGGGAACACCGATGATTTTTTCATCCTGGCCACCGTCATCTTCCATCATTAATACGGCAACAGGACGCGCGCGGAGCACGGCACCTGGAATAACGGGTAATTCACCCAGCACCATCATGTCAACGGGGTCGCCGTCACCACCCAATGTGTGGGGAATAAACCCGTAATTTGCTGGGTAAAACATAGGCGTATGCACAAAACGGTCAACAAACATCATGCCCGTATCTTTATCCATTTCATATTTTACAGGCACTGCGCCTTTTGGGTTTTCAATAATAACATTCAGATCGTTTGGGGCGTCTTTTCCAACAGGGAGTTTATCGAGGTTCATATTACTTTATCCTTTCATATTTATGAGCTATGCGGAGATAACCAAAATTTTGTCCCGTGATCAAGGCTTAATAATCGCGCGGGCATTGATTGTCATGGATACATTACTTTGCCCTGCCTCGGCGACAGGTGTGGCCATGGACGCATCCGCAGACATCGCCATCATTTCCATTTTTGCGCCGCGTGCATAAATTGGCCGGGGGTGCATAGGCATGGCGTCAACATTGATTTCAACAATATCAACCGTTGATTTACCGAGCGCCTTGGCAACACGTTCCGCCCGCGCCCTCAATGCCTCAACTGTCTGCTCCATCAATGCATCGCGTGTTTCTTCGTATTTTTTTGGCGATAATTGATATTGCAACGAATTCATCATGAAATTCATATCCTGAATTTTACCCGTAACGGTCAAAACATCATCCGCGACTTCAGATTTGATTGTCAATGTCTGTGACCCGCGCCACTGATCCAATACACGCTCGGTCGTGCTATCAGACTCCCTTCGCACATTGCGGTAATCGGGATGCACATAATATTGTCCCGTTTCGACTTTCAGAGATGGGTATCGTTTAGTCAGCTCAACAGCCTTTTGCATGGCCTTATTGATTTCATCTTGTACTACTTTGGCGTCTTTGGCCTCGTGCTGAATACGCATAGAGGCCACCAGCATATCCTGACCCACCTCAACACTCTCTGTTGCAGAGATATTCAAGGCGGTATGACCGTCAGGTAGCGTCACAAAATCTTGCGCCAATGCTGGCGCAGCAATAAATACCGAAATAAACAGTGCAAGAAATGTTTTTTTCATGGGTTTGAGCCTTTCAATTTAAAATCAGAATGCCTATATTCTTTATCATGAATATAGGACAGCAAAAACAACAAATTTTGGAAGAAGGTCTGAAACACGTTCCCTTTGACGGATGGACGGTTGAAACCTTTGAAACGGCCTGTGGCGCATTAGAGATCGACAAAGAATTGGTGATAGCCCTTTTCCCCCGTGGAGAGGCGGATTTATTAGACTATTTTGCACAATGGGCAGACCAACAAATGATGGATGCCCTTCAAAGCGTAAATACCGGAGACCTTAAAATTCGTGCGACTATCCGTACCGCGGTTGAAAAGCGGATTGAAATCCTCTCCCCACACAAAGAGGCCGTTCGGATGGCCTTTAAAAAACTGATGCTGCCGCAATATGCCCGTTTGGGTGCAAAAATAACATGGCGCACGGCGGACGTGATTTGGACATGGGCGGGGGATCAATCCACTGATTACAACAGATACACTAAACGTGGATTATTAAGTGGCGTTATTGGAGCCACGATGACATATTGGTTACAACAAAACGATGACGCTGATCACGCCAAAACATTTGCGTTTTTGAACAACCGCATTGAAAATGTTGTGGCGATTGGGCAAAGCACATCAAAAATCATTAAACCCGTTGAAGGTTTTATCAATGGTGTTATAAAACCAACCATCAAATCAAAAATGGGAAAGATATAAACGATGGATAACACAAGTAACGTCACTGAGTTTCAGCCAAACACATCAAACGCCTCAGATCCGCAAGATGTTGGCGGCGTTGCGGGCGCAAGACTGAAAAGTTTCATTGACCGGATTGAACGGTTGGAAGAGGAAAAATCTGCCATTGCATCGGATATTAAGGATGTATACGCCGAAGCCAAAGGGACAGGATTTGACACGAAAACCATTCGCAAGATTATCTCGCTCCGCAAAGTTGATACGGAAAAACGCCGTGAGGCTGACGAAATGTTAGAACTTTATAAATCAGCTATTGGAATGGAGTAAAGGAGGTTTGCCATCACACTGCCCCTGTCCTTACAAAGTGATGATATCAAAAATCGCCTGTCTTTAAGGATTGCTGAGCTTCATCGAGAAGATATGGGGCACGAACACCGTGAAGATAACGCAAATATTATTAAACGACTAGTTGGTATTGAAATTATTCTCAAATCCCCCGACACCCACGACCCAATGGTTTACCCCGTCCATGCGATTGTCGATCACCTTCATAGCGCAAAAATTTTGAGTGATGATGAGCGAATGAATATTCTGAAAATTCTTAGAAACAGTCCTCCAAAACCCTTCGCGCCCCACACATAATTTGCTGCCGTATTAACC
>CAJXOI010000195.1 GCA_913057885.1 uncultured Micavibrio sp. | reverse complement strand
TTTCAGGTTGAACACGTCTGAGAATTCTCTGTAGCTCGTAAGGCAGTTGTGCTCATCCGCCGATCAATAAGATGATCATAAGAGTCGGGATAATGCGGAAGGTGTTTCTCATTCTGTTCTTTCCAAAATGGCGGCAAAAAATCCGTCTGTTTGATGCTGTGCTGGACTTAATCTAAAATAATCGGACGTGACCGGGCAAGGGGAATTGAGGCCTGCTTCTACCCATGCTTGAGGTGCGGGTATCAATTTAAAATTATCATTAGATTTTAAAAACGCTTCAATTTGATTGTCGTTTTCTTCGCGGAACAGAGAACATGTTGCATAAATCAAACGACCGCCGATTTTGACCTTATCATGAACGCGACTTAAAATATCCGCCTGCATGGTCTGAATTTCGTCTGCAGACGGGCCGTACTGATTCCACCTCAGGTCAGGGTTGCGACGCCATGTACCGGATGATGTGCAGGGCACATCGGTTAAAACAACATCAAATGTTTCTTTTTGTCGTTTGAACCACTTGCGGTGTTTGTCTTCCTTAATAGGGCGAAGCTCGACATTATGAACGCCTGCCTTGGTTAGGCGTGGCTTGGCCTTGGCCAATCTTTTTTCATCAATATCCATTGCGACAATGCGGCCTTTACCTTGCATTGCGGCGGCAAGGGTAAGGGTTTTGCCTCCTCCACCGGCGCAATAATCCAAAACCTGATCGCCGGGTTGGGCATTGCAAATCAAACCCAATAATTGCGATCCTTCGTCTTGAATTTCAATCATCCCTTTTTTAAATGCCTTGGAATGCGCCAGATAGGCCTTGGACTGTAATCTTAACCCGACGGGGCTGTATGGGCATAGGTCGGTTGGAATTTTATCTTTGGTTAACATGTCTTGAACCGTGTCCCGGTCGCTTTTGATTGTATTAACGCGGATATCCAAATTTGCAGGGATCATCATGGCGCGCATTTCCGCATCGAAATTATTGCCGAATAAATTTTTCAGGCTTTGATAGGCATATTCGGGGCATTCAACACCAACGTGGTTCGGCATATCGGGGTGATCTAAATCCGTACATTTTTGAAGTGCATTTAATTCATTGTCGGTTATGGGATCGGGATGATATTTGTTGCCGTTAAATAGGTTTGGCAGATCATCAATTGTTTTGCCATCAATCAGCTTGGCACAGAGTAAGACCATCGATCGTGCGGACTTGTCTATACCGATTTTATCCACCCACCATGACAATCGCGCATGGGCACGCATAATATTGTAAACACGCTCTGCAATGTCGCTGCGGTCTTTTGACCCGATATAACGGCGGGTACGGAAATAATCACCGCAAATATTATCCATAGGAATTTTGGCCTTTTGAATGGCGGCCCATAACTCGATCGTGGCCTGATATCGTGCGGCAGGGGTCATAGTGTCAATCCCTTCATATCGTCTTCGGCGGCAATCCATGATGCAATATGTGACGGTTTTTCGGGTTTGTCTTTCACCCCAATCATATCGGTCAATATTTGCGATGGTACCGTTGCGCGGGCCTTTCGGTCATAAAAGCTGCCTTTGACAAAGGCGATGGCGGCCACCGCCCCATCTTTGTCGCCACCATTGATGACAAAGCGTTGTTCCATGTAAAACCATTTCTCGTCCCACCATATAATACGCGTTTGCAAGGTGAATTTTTGAAACGGGTTTAAGGCGATTCTGTATCGGATGGTTGCGGCGGATAAAACGGGCATCCATTTCTTTTTCAACACGGTTTTAATCAGGCCAACCCTGACCATCAAATCCAATCGCCCCAAATCCATGATGGATAGGTATCGCCCGTTATTCATATGAACATTGGCATCCAAATCCGTTGGCCACACGCGAAAGCGCAAAGTGGAGATGTCCAGCGGATTCATCCGCGTCCGATCAAATAAATAAGAGACGCATATAGCCAATAGCCGAAAGATTAAATTCATGCTAGCGTTATAGGCGTCATGACCATAAAACGCAATCGCCATACAAAAATATTAGCCACCTTAGGACCGGCATCCGATACCAAGGATGTTTTAACGCAAATGATCAATGCGGGTGTTGATAATGTCCGCATGAATTTTTCCCACGGGACGGCGGATGATCACAAACGACGCTTTGACATGATTCGCGCAATCGAGGCGGGAACAGAACGCCCCATCGGCATTGTCGCGGATTTACAGGGCCCGAAATTACGCGTTGGATTATTCAAGGATAAATCCATTGCATTAACAGAGGGGCAGAAACTGCGCCTGGATCTGGATGATGCGCTTGGTGATGATACGCGTGTGCAATTACCTCACCCTGAAATTATTCAGGCCGTCAATGTTGGTGATCGGTTATTGATGGATGATGGAAAGGTTCGCGTGACCGTGTCGGAAAAAGGCGATGACTATTTGGTCGTTACCGTTAACGCAGGGGTGAAGCTGTCAAATAACAAGGGGGTGAATGTCCCCAATGTCACTTTGCCCATTCCCGCCTTGACGGACAAAGATAAAAAAGATTTGGAAACGGCGTTGGAATTGGGCGCCGATTGGATCGCCCAAAGCTTTGTTCAAACGGCTCGTGATGTCAAAGAATGTCAAGCGCTCATCAATGGCCGTGCCCGTCATATTGTGAAATTGGAAAAACCAAATGCGTTAGATGATTTGGACGAGATTTTGAAATTAACCGATGCCATTATGGTGGCGCGCGGGGATTTGGGTGTCGAAATCCCGCCTGAAAATGTACCCGCCGCGCAAAAGAAAATTGTGCGGGCGTGTCGTGCATTGGGTAAACCCGTTATCGTTGCCACACAAATGTTGGAGAGCATGATTGAATCACCACAGCCAACACGTGCAGAGGCATCGGACGTTGCCACCGCCATTTATGACGGGGCGGATTGCGTGATGTTATCGGC
>CAJXOI010000194.1 GCA_913057885.1 uncultured Micavibrio sp. | reverse complement strand
TTTTGAACGAATCTGGTTAATAAAACTCACGATTGTCCGTTAGTTCTAAATAGATGCTGTCAATTTACGCAATGCCCGCGACATCAATCTGGCCTGCAATCCCATATGAGAATCCCCCATATCACCCTCAAGCTCTGCCCTTGGGACCAACGCCGCAACAGAATCCACCACCAACACATCCAACGCGCCTGAACGTGTTAATGTATCTGCAATTTCCAATGCCTGTTCACCTGCATCTGGTTGAGAAATCAACAATTCATCAATATTACACCCAAGTTTTCTGGCATAGACTGGGTCAAGGGCATGTTCTGCGTCGATAAAGGCACATGTGCCACCGGCCTTCTGCGCCTCTGCAATTACCTGCAACGCCATTGTTGTTTTACCGGAACTTTCAGGACCATAAATTTCGACCACACGACCGCGCGGTAACCCGCCAATGCCAAGAGCGATGTCAAGGCCGATGGACCCTGTGGAGATAGCCTCAACCTCCATCTTTTGGGCGTCTTCACCGCCTAATTTCATGATTGATCCTTTACCAAAGGCTCTTTCAATTTGGGATAAAGCAGCGTCCAGCGCTTTTGATTTATTGTCATCCATTTTCTTGTCCTTTGCCTCGTCTAAATTGGTTACACCCATTACTATAATCCTTTCCATTGATCAATCCAGAGACGGCATAGAAAAAGGCCGCCCCATCCACATGATTTCAATGAGAACATATTAAGAACGACTTGTAAAGAACAAAATTAGAACAAATTATACTGCTACTAATTTTTGTGGCCTAAAGCCAATTGGTTGGCTGTACCCGTTTCTGTTCCCTTTTTTCGGAAGGTTAGGAACAGACGCATTTTTTACATCACTGATTATTATTGTTCTAAGACGTTCGCGCAACTCGGCTTCGTTGTGGATAGGCAAATTATCGCTTTCATTTAAGCGTAACTCCTGTTGCTCGATAATATTTGTTAAATAATCGCGCACAACACCGCCATTCCCCCAGAACTTTGGATCAACAGTATCTTTGGCCAAAGCCAATTGTTGTTCCACCAACATACGCGCATCATCATTAATAACATGGTCCCGTTGCACCAGCTGATGACTGAGAATATCCATCAATTCGGGCACGGTATAATCTTCCATATCAATAATATGACGAACGCGCCTTGGTAACCCCTCATTTGATTCTATTAACTCTTGCATGCCTTCGGGATATCCGGCCATAACAACAACAAGGTCATCTTCATTTTCCATCGAATTCAGCAATTGTGCAATTGCTTGATCCTCGTAAAGGTTCGAATTTCCGCTACCACCCTTATTAAAAAGAATATAAGCCTCGTCGATGAACAAAACACCACCCTTGGCTTTTTCAACCAGATCAATCACTTTTTGTTTTGTGTGCCCTAAATACTCTCCTGTCAGCTCGCTACCAGAAACCTGTACAACATGTCCCTTTGACAAATCACCCGTTTCCATGAATAGCTGTCCCAACAAGTTGGCCACCGTAGTTTTTCCAGTACCGGGATTACCCTTTAGAACAATATGGTTTCGCGTTTTAATCATTGATGATTGGCACTGAGTTAAAAATTCTTCTTTTAACTTGGCAACAGAGCCGTTTGCATTTGCTACATGTTCGTTCGCCATTTTCTTCAAGGCGTGCATACCAATCATGGCATTGATTTTGTCAATGGCACTTTTCCGATCCTTTGCATCAGAATCTTCATCGGACCCCCACGTATCACTCTTATCGCCGTAAAGGCGTTTATAAGCCTCATATGTCTCGTGCACCGGAATATCTAACCAGTATAGTGAACACGTTTAACTTCGTTTTCCCCATTTTCATTTTTAAATTCTTTTGCAAATGTGAATGAATCCCAATTTTCCGGTTTTTGCGCTTCGACCTGCATGTCCTTAGTAATCTGCCTAACAAGAATTTTTACCTTATTTTCAAAATCAGACTGTAACGCCGTTTCTTTTCCTGCAAGGGTGAGAAGAACAATCCACCTGCCAAGCAAGCTGTTAGTCAATTCAGGCGACTTCAACGCCATGGATTTATAGACGAAATTTGATATCGTATTGGCGCCATTTGATCTTTTGGCACGCTCAATCGGATTATTAACAATCTTATTTAGAATTTCTTCAGCCGTATCCTCTGACACAAACTCCCCTTTTTCAGCCGATAAAATCCTTGCGTAAACTTCGGCGGCACTGTCCCATGTTTTTGAGAACATCGCCGTATTTTCAACATAGGTTTTAAGATTTTCCAAGAACTCTGTTACGAGGCTACCCTCTTCAGACTTATCATAAACCCGGCTTTCATGGTCCTGCAAAACCTCTTCAAGCTGCTTAATCTCATCAATTGTGTCTGTTAATAAAATTGAAAAATAGGAACGGTCTGACAACTCGGCCATTTTTTCTTTCTCCCTGCTGTTATAATTTTGTTATATTTTATTTATATTATTTGTAATTAAAATATAGACGTCTTTCAATAAAAAAGAAAGCGTTTTTTTTCAATTATTTCGTCAAAACCTCTTTGACCATGGCGGCAAGCTTATCCAGTGTAAATGGTTTTGGCAGAAAATGTGCATTTTCGCCAATTTCTTCCTTAAACCGATCTTCGGTATATCCAGATACAAAAATAATCGGCATATCTGGGTGAGCCTTTATAATTTCTTTCGCCAACGTTGGGCCGTCCATTTCAGGCATAATGACGTCTGTAACAACAAGATCAATCGATCCATCATAGTCGGCCATAACATCCAAGGCCATAGTACCACAATCCGCCTCTAGAACTTGATAACCTTTATTGGCCAAAGCGCGGGAGGCGAACATCCTCACTGGCTCCTCATCCTCCACCAATAATATTGTCGCGGTACCTGTTAAATCGACCTCTTTTATCTTTTGTTGTTCTGCTAAACCTGCATTTTCAGTATCTTCATCGGTCTGAACAT
>CAJXOI010000193.1 GCA_913057885.1 uncultured Micavibrio sp. | reverse complement strand
CGTGCCCGCAACGGGACTGGGGCAACGGGGTTAATGCAAATTATGCCCGAAACCGCGGCCTTTATCACAGAAGATGGTCGCTACAAGGCGATTGGCGGACAAGCCCTTTTAATCAATCCACGCACCAATGTCGAGATTGGCGAGGATTATCTTAATCACCTAATGGGTCTTGAGGCCGTGGATAATGATTTATTCGGCATGGCGATTGCCTATAATGCCGGGCCGGGGAATCTCAGGAAATGGAAAAACAACCTTCAGGTCGAAGACCCGTTGTTGTTTATAGAACTCCTCCCAACCTCGGAAACACGGGCGTTTGTCGAACGTGTGGCGACCAATTATTGGATTTATCAAATGCAAATGGGAATCGAACCCACAACCCTCACGGCCGTGGCGCAGGGCGACTGGCCGAAGGTGGATTAGGGCTGTTGAGTATGCGCAAAGGGCGCGCTTGTATGAGATTGGCTCATCAAATCATTAGCAGCATCAGTTAAAACATGATGTCCTTTATATCCGCCCACTGCCGCGGCAGTAATGCAGGCCGCGGCAACAAATCCACGACTGTTGAAGGCCTTACGAAGAGGGCTATCCGATTCAGGTGCAACTTTTTTAATCGCCGCTGAGACACCGCCATATGCTATTGTTGTCCCAAGCGTGGCACCCAAGGCAATAACCGTCGTTCCCCAGCCGACCCCACAACTCATAAGGGCTTTTTGAACAAAATTCGTTGTTTCGGGCATATTCACAAAGGTGCTAATCGCTGAGACCAACCCCGCACCATGAGAGCCTAATTTAACAACATTTTTAAATAATTCGTTATCCTCAAGCATTTCATTGGCAATCGAGCCAGCGTTACTTAACCCTTGTGTAATTTTATTGTGTGTCATGAAAATAATTTAATACATATTTTTTAATATGTCAATGTAATTTAGTAAAAAATCCGTGACATCTGTGTGGTGCGTGGTAAAAATGACACAAAGATGAAACATTGTTGTCATTCTGAGCCAGAGGCGAAGAATCTCTTTTTTACATTGATGAGATCCTTCGTCATTTCATTCCTCAGGATGACAATCAAAAAGGAAATAACAATGACCGCGACACAACAAAAGATGGATGCACAAAACACAATGACACCCAATGAATTAAGAGATTCCTATTTTAATCACATGCGATCAAAGGGCGCGGTTGTTGTGCCGTCGGCATCGCTCCTCCCTGAAAATGACCCGACAACGCTTTTCACAGGGTCGGGTATGCAACCGATGATTCCGTATTTGTTGGGGGAAAAGCACCCCTCAGGCAACGACATTGTCGATTCCCAAAAATGTGTCCGTACAGGGGATATTGAAGAAGTAGGCGATAATTCTCACCTGACCTTTTTTGAAATGATCGGGCGGTGGTGCCTGAAGGGTGACCCCGCAACCTATAAACGCGATCAAATCAAATGGATGTGGGAATGGCAGATTGATGTCCTGGGCCTTAACCCGCAAAACCTCTATGTCAGTGTTTTTGAAGGCGATAGCGGTTTAGGCATTTCCCGTGATGACGAGGCCATCGCCATTTGGACGGAACTTTTTGAAAGCGTCGGCATTGACCCCAAGGTTGAGGATGACCCATGGACACACGGATGTTCCCGCGGTGGGCGGATTTTTTGTTATGATGCCAAGGAAAATTGGTGGTCCCGCGCAGGCGTCCCTGCAAACATGCCTAATGGAGAGCCTGGCGGGCCGGACAGCGAGATGTTTTATGACTTTGACCCCACTGGCGACACGATGGACCACCCCGCCACGGACACAGAACGCTTTTTGGAAATCGGCAATAACGTGTTTATGGCCTATCAGAAAAAGGGCGATGATTTTGTTGCCCTTGATGCGCCGAATATTGATTATGGCGGCGGGTTGGAACGTATTGCCGCGGCGGTGAATAATGACCCTGACGTATACCGTACACCGTTTTTTATGACAGCCACGGCCAAAATTGCCGAATTAAGTGGCACAACATACGAGGCGGCGACAAAAGAATTCCGCATTATTTTGGATCATATCCGTGCGGCAACATTCCTGATTGCCGATGGGGCGCATCCGACCAATGTCGATGCGGGGTATGTCACGCGCCGCCTTATACGCCGCGCCATCCGCGTAGCGCGAAAAATCAATATGAATGATAATTTCACACGTGATTTGGCTACGATCTATATCGCCGAAGGCGATGCCTATCCCGAATTGCGCGATAACCGCGAAACGATCCTGAACGTGATCGGCGCCGAAGAAGACAAATTCCGCAAAACATTGGAAAGTGGCGAGCGCGAAATTATCAAATTCCTTGATAAAAATGAAGGCATCACAGGTGAACAAGCATTCTATTTCTATGAAACTTATGGATTTCCGTTGGAGCTCACCGAAGAAATGCTGCGTGAAGCAGGGCAAATTTTGAACAACCCAGAAGGGTTTGGTAAGGCCGCACAAGAGCATTCGGAAAAATCACGCACCGCGGCAGCTGGAAAATTCAAAGGCGGTCTGGCCGATCATTCCGAGGTGACAACGGCTTACCATAGTGCGACGCATTTGATGTTGGCGGGTCTTCGTAAAATTTTGGGTGACCATGTCCACCAAAAGGGCAGCAATATCACGGGCGAACGTATCCGCTTTGATTTTTCCCACCCTGAAAAGGTCACGCGCGAACAATTGGACGAGGTCGAAGCTTATGTGAACGCAGGAATTGCCGCAGGAGCGACGGTGACCGTCCGTGAAATGGATAAACAAGCCGCCATGGACGCAGGGATCGAGGGCAGTTTCTGGGAGAAATACCCGGATCGCGTGCATGTGTATATCGTCGAGAGTGATGACGGAACCATCTATTCGCGGGAGCTCTGCGGCGGTCCGCACGTCGAGACGACTGCGAATATTCAGGGACGTTTTCGTATCACCAAGGAGCAATCGTCGAGTGCCGGAGTACGGCGTGTG
>CAJXOI010000192.1 GCA_913057885.1 uncultured Micavibrio sp. | reverse complement strand
TTCAAAGGCAGGTCTCCTGAAAATTGCGCGGCAGTAAAAAAATAAACAACCATGAGTGACTCTTTAATATTTCTACACTTATAAACATAGAAAAACAGCAGCCATAAAAAAAGAGAAGCACCAATAAATCCAAACTCTACAACAAGTTCAATAACAATATTGTGAGGATAAAATTTAACACCTTGGTCAACACCATAGTAAAACTCAGAAAATCCACCTATGCCAAAACCAAATAAATATTCACTAATATCAAGGTCACTTAATAGACTAATGCTACGAGGCCACACTACAAGTCTAGATTCATTAACTATTGACTCTGATGATCCCTCTGGAACTACTGATAAAAATCGCTGAATCATGTATGAGCTATTATCAAAGCTACGATATAAATATACTAAAATTATAACGGTAGCAAAAATAATTAATAGCTCCTTTAAGAACCTGTATTTATACTTATCGTTTGTTAAATTAAAATAAATATATGTTACAGCTAACGCAGCCAACCCCCCCTTAGAACCTGCATAATACGTCACGATAAGACATAACGAAAAAATGGGAATGAGAAAATATTTATTTTTTTCCAAAAAAAACATGCATATTAAAAAGAGCTCAAGTAAATGCCTGGAAATCCAAATTGGATTATATAAGCCAACCTCAAGTCTATTATTAACACCCATCGTACTGTCACTCAGAGAAAAAAAACAAATGATTAAAAATATATATAATGGGATTACTGCGGAATCAAAAAATAATTTAGAACGACCTGATATGGCATAACCTATGACTAACATAGATGAAAACTTTAAGACTAAAAAAATAAATTTATCTATCGAATAAGCAGAAAATCTGGACAAAAGTAAAGAGGAAAAAAAAATAAAATTCGCAACTAATACTATATATACAAAGTTACTGTTGATCGAACGGTCATACACGATCAAAATGATCGAAATTGCTGCAGCAAAAAACGTTATTATTGATAGGCCGCTGAAGTTTTCAAAAATAGCACCAATGACAAACTGCGAGTAAAGTAAAACGCCGACAATCGACGTCATCATCTTAGTAGGATTAATTAACATGGTTTTTCACCAACTCAGCAACAGATTTTCTAAATGTCTGCTCGCTAAAGCTTGATATATAGTTAAAATCGGGGTTTATTTTATGTTCAACTAAGTCATTAAAAAGACGAATAACGATATTTTCAATAAAAGATGAAGAGTCCGAGTTAATGTCAATAATGTAGCCTAGCCTTGATCTCCTCAGTATAGAAGCAGTTTCGCTATTTGGATCTATTAGTGCCAACACAGGCTTGCCGAGCGAAAGGATAGAAAACAACTTACCTGGGACTTCGAGACTATTTTCCGTAGGCTGAATTATTATGCTGACATCAGATTTAGAGATTAACTCATCGGCTTCGTCTTTTGAAATTTTTCCGTAATAGTTGAAGCATAAAGGTAATTCATGCTCTTCTATTATTGTTATAAGCTCATTGAATCCCACGCCAGAGCCTGCTAGGCTAAGTGTGACCTTCTCCAACAGAAATTTGTCTAATTTGGTGAGGAATTTTAGGCTCCTGCCACCCGTTAGGCTACCCACATACGAAACGTTAATCTTTGTACCATCAAAATTTGTTTTATTATGCTTTTTGTAATTTGTATTGCCAGAGTAAGCTTGAGGTATACAACTCACGCTGTTCAAACCTAGCTTATATTTAGAAATTAAATGCTCAGCATAACTTTCAGTGTTAACTATTATTCTTTTGCTTGACGTCAGGCATTCTTTAAAGATTTTTTCTTGAACTTCATCGTTTCCATGAATATCTACACTCACTATAGGATCATGTAGTTCCAATACGTGAGGGATATTTAATTTCTCACTTATTGCCCCCCCTAATACAGGCGCGTCCAAATAACCGCCAGATATACTCCAAACACATGATATATTTTTATATTCTCCAACATCCAATATCATTTTTGCTTTTTTTGCCCACCCGTATGATATACACCTATTAAACTTTTTCGGCATTATTAACTTTAATAATATTTTTTTAATATTACCAATAGCCGAGTCTACATGCCCGCCGTTTGTATATTTAGTTCTTTCAATCCTCGCTCTAGATTCCAATTCGAGTAATTGTTGATTTTTTTTATTTTCATAGGCTTGTGCTAAAAGAATGACTTCAAAACCAAGGTCAGTTAAACATCGCTCCAACATTAAATACCTTTGTGTTGACCCCAGCCAGCCAAATTTGAATGCATTGGGCCAAACAATAATTATTTTCACTTGTATATCCCCAGCGTAATGTCATATTTCTTGCCAAAAAATCTATGCAAAATAAAATTAAGCGCGATTTCAGAGCATCCAGCCATTGCCACAAAAGCCATAAACCCAAAATATAATGTCAGTAAATAGCCAATTGTGTAGAATATCAGCAGACAAACTAACCAAATAACCAAAACCATCCTTTCATCACCTGATATTAATAATATACTGCCAGGGGCTCCTAGTGTCATCGAAATAATTTTTAAAATAAACATTATTATAATAGCCGGATATACATCGGCATATTCAGGTCCTATTACTATCGGAATGTATGATCCTACAAAAATGAATGTGATCATCATTACAGACGTAAGCTTTAATGAAAACAATGATATTTTTTTTGAAAGATCACTTACTAAAGCGTAGTTTTTACTTTCAATAGCAAGACTGATGGCTGGTAGGGATACATTTGTAGCGCTCATTATCGAAAAACTGATGATTCCACCAGCAAGTGCCGTCATTCTAAATAGAGACACGGCCTCATTCATGTCATTATATCCAAGCACCAATATTGGCGCGTTATCTACCAATATTGACATAAGGCTGACGAGCATAAATGTCATTAACTTTAGTTTATTTAAATTGCTTGAGGCGCCCAAACCACAAAAAGTTAATTTGATTTTTTGGGTGTAATAAAGCAATCCAGCTAT
>CAJXOI010000191.1 GCA_913057885.1 uncultured Micavibrio sp. | reverse complement strand
CGATCCCGAAACTGGCGCATATAATGTCCGTCCCGCCGTAAATCGAGGCAAGGTGAATATTCGACTTAATATGATTATAAATGTAATCGAAACTTTCATGCACTAACGGTGACCCAGTGGATGTCAGAATACGTATGGTTGAAAGGTCATGCGTTTCCTTTGGTTTGATCCCGCCTTTGTTGAGGGCATCAATATATTTTGCCGCCGTACCGAATAGTGTCATTCGTTCGGCATCGGCATAATCCCACAATATGTTGCCATCCGGATAAAAGGGCGACCCGTCATAAAGAAGAAGCGTCGCATCACAGGCAATGGCCGTCATTTGCCAATTCCACATCATCCATCCGCAGGTGGTGAAATAAAATATGCGGTCATCGCGGCGTGTATCACATTGCAAAATATGTTCTTTGAGGTGGGTTAATAAGACTCCGCCCTGCCCGTGCACAATACATTTTGGAATGCCCGTCGTGCCAGACGAAAACATAATGAATAACGGATGATCAAACGGCAGGCGCGTGAAGTCTATGTCTTTGGCCGTGAATGTGGCCTGTATGTCTGTCCAAAGGCGCATATTATCCGACAATTGAGGATTATCATTGGCATAAGGAATAATCACGCAGTCTTTCACGCTTGGCAGTTGCGCCAAAAATTCTATGATTTTGGGCATACAATCGATGGTTTTGCCATTGTAATAATACCCCTCAACGGCAAACACGACCTTGGGTTCAATCTGTCCAAATCGATCCAAAACCCCCTGTACACCAAAATCTGGCGATGCTGAACACCATATCGCCCCGATGGACGACGTGGCCAGCATGGCGATCAACGCCTCGGGCATATTGCTGACAAAGCCTGCGACGCGGTCGCCCTTTTGCACGCCTTGATCGATAAGATATTGCTGTACGCGCGAGACAGAGTCATAAAATTCACCCCAACTTAGGCGGCGTTTCACCTTGTCTTCACCCCAAAAAACGATGGCGTCACCGTCATCGCGGCGTTTCAGGCAGTTTTCAGCATAATTGAGCGAGGCATCAGGGAAAAATCGCGCATCACGCATGTGTTTTCCCTCAATAAGTGCCTTTTCGCCCTTTTCACCAATGACACCGGCATAATCCCAAAATTCTGACCAGAACTCTCCTGCATTCTCACAAGACCATTTCCACAGGGAATAATAGTCCATATCCGCTTTATTTATAGATGACATAAAATCATAAAGCTGTGTTTTTTCTGGGTGTTGCGGTGTCCAAAGGGGCTTGTTCATTATATTCTCCGTAATTTTCCTGCGTCCATTCAACAATAAATTTAAGTCTTTGTTAAGATGAAAATGCTATGATATTCTATTAAGGGATATTAAATTAGGGGTAGGACGTCTTTATACATGGCTCTGTTTAAAAAGAAATCTTTTTCTAAACAGCTAATTAAGGGAAATATTTTCGCAATGCTGTTCGCCGCGGTCGGTCTGACCGGGGTTTTGGGCGTCGTCGGGATGCAAACCGTTTCCGGCCCGATCACCACCATGACAAAGGTGACTCAGAAAAATATCGTTGATAATGACATTATGATCAACGGGCGAATCGTTATTTTAAACGCAGCGACTCTTGACAAAAACATTTCTGATAACCCCGGCCCATCCGGTACGGGATGGGACGGTGACTATGAAATTGAACCCATAGAATTTGACACGACCTGTTCACGTTTCCCAACAAATGGTGGGTGTTTGCCCAATACAATCGGTGCGGTTTTAACTGACCCATGGGGTACGCCCTATGGGTATTGTGCATGGGACCACGGGCCAAATACCAACGCCACGGCCCCTAATACCAACATGTTGATCGGAAGCGATACATCAGACGGTGCCGCGATTGCCATTATTTCTGCGGGGCCAAACAGAACATTTGAAACAACATGTAACGACCATGCGGGTATTCCCGCCAATATGGTGTCCCCCGAAATTGGATCAGGGATGCAGGTCATTGGCACCGACGATGTTGCCAAGGTTTTTGATTATCAAGAAGCCGTCGCCGGTTCTGGCGGCCTTTGGGATTTGGTCGGGACAAATGCCGTTTTGGATGGGTCTGTGACAGAAGAACTTGAAATTGGAAGCGATATCCGCATTGATTTAAGCGGCACTTCAACAGGAAGGGCGGGAACGGGGTCTTTCCCCGCTTTGCGCACAGATGTAATTGTGCCGTTGTCAACAGCCATAGATTCTGTTGTGAATATTACCGGATTGCAAGCCGCAGATCAAAACGACACTACGGACGCTATGTGTACGAGCAGTGGTCAGGGAACCATCAGATGGAACACCGCTGGTAATTTACAGGTTTGTAACGGCTCGACATGGGATAATTTGGCCACGGCTGTTGAGCCATGGCGAATCATAAGTCCCGACGGAAATACATCTGTAACAACTGCAACCGACGCTTCGAACAACAACGACACGGTCACACTTACAACTATTGGGGGGACTTTGGCATTAACATCTGGCGGTGTTGTCGATATTTCAGGTAATGACATTGAAATGGGTACAAACACGGCGGGGATGTTGTTGATTGCCGATGGATCGAATTTCAGCCCAACCGCCATGGGTGGCGACGCCAGAATTAATGGTTCAGGCGACCTCCAGCTTGAGGCAAATGTCGTAACGGGCGCAGAGCTTGCGGACGATTCGGTCAGCACAAATCACATTGTGGATGGACAGGTGCAAACGGATGACTTGGCCGATGATGGCGTGACAACCGCAAAAATTGCCGCGGATGCCGTAACAAACGCAGAATTAGCCGATGATTCCGTCAGAACGGAAAATATTGTTGATGGCGAGGTCGGCACGGATGATCTGGCAAACCTTGCCGTCACAACCGGAAAAATTGCGAATGATGCCGTGACACCGGGCAAAATTGATGCATCGGGAACGGCAACGGCAACAACATGTTTGATGTTTAATGCATCCGGCCCGTCCTTCCGATGGGATGATTGTTATATTGATCAATTGAT
>CAJXOI010000190.1 GCA_913057885.1 uncultured Micavibrio sp. | reverse complement strand
GCCAATGACACCTTATCACAATTGCAATCGCTTGATTCTGTGCGCCAAATTAAGGCATTATCCTTTTAATGGATGCCATTGAAACACTGATTAAACGCCTGGCGAAGTTGCCGGGAATGGGTAAACGATCTGCCACGCGGGTTGCACTCCATTTATTATCGGATAAAGACGTGAATTTATCCCCGCTGGAACAGGCCTTGGCCTTTGCCCGTGAAAATGTCGTTACATGTGAAGTTTGCGGGAATTTGGATACAATATCCCCTTGCGGAATATGCACCCATAAACATAAAGACGCGTCCAAAATCTGTATCATTCAATCGGTCGGGGATATTTGGGCGATGGAACGCACGGGGTTTTACGATGGGCATTACCATGTTTTGGGGGGTGTCTTATCGGCGCTGGACGGCGTCACGCCCGATAAATTGCGTATTCTGGGACTTTTAAGCCGTCTCGACAATGTGTCGGAAATTATTATGGCCCTTGGCGCAACCGTTGATGGGCAAGCGACAGCGCATTATATCGCCGAACAAATCCGAAAAACGCATCCTGATATCACCATTTCCAGATTGGCCTATGGCGTACCTATTGGAGGGGAGGTGGAATATCTGGATGATTCAACATTGGCCACGGCCATGAAATCCCGAAGCACGTTTTCATCATGACATTGACCAACGTTCCTGAATATTCCGTTTCCGATATTTCCCGCGCCCTAAAACAAACAGTGGAAGACACATTTTCCCATGTGCGTGTGCGCGGCGAATTGTCGCGCATCACCATTGCCAAATCGGGGCATCTATATTCTGACCTCAAAGACGAAAGCGCGGTTTTAAATGTCGTGTGTTGGAAAGGCACAGTGCAGAAATTACAAATCCGGCCCGAGGAAGGGATGGAAGTGATCTGCACAGGGCGGATGACCACATTCCCCGGGTCATCGCGGTATCAATTGGTGATTGAGTCGATGGAATTGGCGGGTGAGGGCGCATTGCTCAAATTATTAGAAGACCGCCGCAAAAAATTATTGGCCGAGGGGTTATTTGACGAGGTACACAAAAAACCTCTGCCGTTTTTGCCCAAAACCATTGGCGTTGTCACATCCCCAACGGGTGCGGTCATTCGTGACATCATCCACCGTATCCGCGATCGGTTTCCGTGTCATATTATTGTATGGCCTGTGCAGGTTCAGGGACAAAACGCGGCGGATCAAATCACACGGGGTATTCAGGGGTTTAACAAGGTCAAAACCGATAATCGCCCTGATGTTATTATTGTTGCCCGCGGCGGCGGTAGCCTTGAAGATTTGATGGCGTTTAACGAGGAAAATGTTGTTCGGGCCGCCGCCGCATCCGACATTCCCCTGATTTCGGCCGTTGGTCACGAAACCGACACGACATTGATTGATTATGCCGCCGATCGCCGTGCGCCAACGCCAACGGGTGCGGCGGAAATGGCGGTACCCGTGCGGGATAACCTTGAGGCACAGATCTATGACTATGGATTGCGCCTGTCACAATCGCTGAAACGGATGACAGAGGTTTATAGTCGTAATTTGGCACAAACGGCGCGGATTTTGGATCATCCGATGCGGATGATTGAACCCGTTACGCAAAAATTTGACGGCGTGGCCGATAAATTAAATACAGCGTTTGAACGGTTTATTGACCGCCATGACCGAACCCTGCATGGATTGACAGGTCGGTTACAAACCCCGCGCGCCGTTGTTGAGCGGGCGGACATTACATTACAAAATATCACCGGACGATTTGACCAAGCAAAAGACCGCATTATCCCGCCGCATGAGGATAAAATCGCCGCCCTGTCGCGGATGTTGGAAACATTATCCTATAAAAGTGTTTTGGGCAGGGGTTATGCCGTTTTGCGCGATGAGCAGGGGCAGATTTTGGACAGTGTTCAAACCATCGATACCGCATCAACCATTACCGCCGATGTCAAGGATGGAAAAACGACAGTGAAATAAAACAAAATCATTGTCATTCCACGACTTATTCGGGGAATCTTATCCACCACCATCAAAATTTAGAACATAAATTCCCTTTTAATTCGCTTGCGCGAATTCAGGGAATGACATGATTTCTTTATAAAAGGAAAGGGCGGGGAGAAACCCCGCCCAATCAAAATCTTTATACAGTAAACTTCAGATTAGAAGTTAACTTGTGTTCCAACAAGAACCTGTGTTGAGTCAACTTCATCTGTACCATCATCAGCTTCAACGAATGAAACTGAACCGCGGAAAGACATTCCTGGGCCATAAGCGTATGAAACACCACCTGTCCAACGTGTTGTATCAACATCGTCTGAACCTTCTGTTTCATCTGTTTGATCTAGGTAAGACAAACCAAGCTTGTAAGCGCCCATTTGGTAATCGGCACCAACAACCCATGTTGATACTTCTGTCTCAACATCTGATGATTCTGTTGTTTCGTCAAGGTAAGCAACACCAAGGCCAAAGCCAGAGAAGTCTAGGTCAACACCAACGTTCCATGTGTCTGCATCATCAGAAACAGGATCTGCAGCATCTGAAGTTTCAGCAGAGTAATGACCGTAACCGGCACCCATTGCCACGCCAACACCTTCAAAAGCGCCTTCGTAACGTGCAGCCAATTCCCAAGCATCATCGTATTCATTTGTATTCTCATCACCAGATGTTGGCGTCAAGCCGTTTGCTGTGTCAGACAAAGCAGGAACGTAAGACACACCACCTTGGAAGCCATTAAAGACAGGTGTGATGTATGTCAATTTGTTAGCTTTTTCATCACCAGGTGATACGTGATCATAGTCAAGACGGTTTGATGTTGCTGAAGCGTCTGTTCCATCAACGTTAAATGTGTTGATGTATTGACGAAGACCGTCAACGTTTGAGTCAGCTGAAGGAGCAGCAACCTGCAATAGGTATGCAACACCGTCTTCTGCACCAAAGTTTACACGACCCCATCCACCGGATAGGTACATGTATGATTCGTCAACTTCGAAATCATCGCCGTTGTC
>CAJXOI010000189.1 GCA_913057885.1 uncultured Micavibrio sp. | reverse complement strand
GTGTTCATAACCTTCGCCATGATGTCCTTATCAGTTTTGGCGTCCATCTTGTCCGTTAGGATTTGACGTGCGGCATTCACAGCAATTTTTGCGGTATATGATTCAATGTCCTGTTTCGCGTTTTGTTCAATACGGGTCAATTTTTCATCCAACTGTGCCTGGCGTCGGGATTGAGCTTTATTCATCTCTTCTTCTGCTTTGGCACGGATATATTCGGCATGCTTTTTGGCGTCGGCAATAATTTGATCAGCTTCGGACATCGCATCTTTGTGTTTGCGTTGATACTCTGCCAATAATTCTTGTGCGTCAACGCGGATGCGTTCCGCCTCTTCTAATTCTTTTCTAATATTGTTGATTTTATCATCTAATTTGCCAAGGGCGGCCGCACGACCATAATGCCAAGCAATTCCCAAAAAAATAAGGAAAGAGATTAAAACCCAAAAATTTGAATCTTGAATCAAATCAGTCATAACCTATGCAGCCTTTTTTTCATTATTGTTTGCAGGAATACCAGAATTTTCAGACACAGCCTTACGAATGTCGCCTTCCTTCACAGAAAGCGAAGTAAGTTTGGCAATAATGTCAGCAGTTAATGTTTCCGCAATGTCACTTAGATCGGTTTTGATTTTTTGCTTTGCTTTATCAGCTTGAGCCTCAAGGTCAGCAACTGCCGCCGTCGAGGTTACAGCAAAATCACGAGACTTGGCTTCGGCATCTGCGCGAATGGCCTGTTCTATGTTTAAGATTGTTTCGCGTGCTTTATCGTGCGCATCACTAATGGCGGTTTCATATTGTTCCCGCGTGTCATCAATTTTGGCTGAGAGTTTATCCGCTTGTTCTAAATCACCTTTAATGGTGGCACGACGTTGCTCTATTGTGGCTGATATGCGAGGCAACGCGACACGCGAAAAATAAATATAGAGAATGAAAAATGTGATGGCCAACCAGAAAAGTTGTGACGCAAAAGTCGATGTATCAAACTGTGGCAAACCGGCATCCGTTTTTTCGTAATCGGTTTTATTAACATTAGTATCTTCGAGCATTGGTTGGGCATTTGCTGCCCCGGCGCGTGATGTGTCGAATGGAAGGGCTTCTACCTCTTGTGGACTAAGCTGTTTTTGCTGTGCCATTACCGGCAAAGCAAAAACCATCATAAGCATACAGAATGCAAAAACCCTTACCATCATTGTCGATTATCCAAACAGGATGATCAAGGAAACAACAAGTGCGAAAATCGCCAAAGCTTCTGTCAAAGCGAAAGTCAGGAAGAATTTTTTATCCAAGACTTCAGCTGAAGAGGGGTTGCGGCCTACGGCCTCGTTGTATGAAGAAAAGATATGACCCAAACCAATACCAACACCGAACATCGGTAGAAGGGCGATTGCGGCTGCGATCAATTTTGCTGCTTCTAATTCCATTTTTTTCGTCCTTTTTCTTTCGTTAGTTAAAAATAAACTTTTTTAAAAATTCCTGTGCAATACACCACAAAATTTAGTGAAGTTCAATGGCATCTTTCAAATAAATACAGCTCAATATGGCAAAAACATAAGCCTGTAAAAATGCAATCAATACTTCGAATGCGATAAGAGCAACATTAAAAAACATAGGTACCAAGCCAAGGCCGACCCCCATCAGCACGCTAAATCCGGCAAAAACCTTAAGCATAAGGTGTCCCGCCATCATATTGGCAAACAAACGCACAGATAGTGTCACTGGTCGGATTAAATATGACAAAACCTCGATCGGGATGATAAGAGGTTTCAAAGCCCAAGGGACACCCGCAGGGCAAAACAGGCTAAAGAAATGTGTGCCATGTTTAACAAACCCTAAAATTGTCACGAATAAGAAGATAGCCAAGGCCAGACCCATGGTGACCGCTATATGGGATGTGTATGTGAAAGAATAGGGAATCATGCCCAACATGTTTCCAAGCAAAACAACCACAAAAATTGTGAAAATCATGGGGAAATATTCGCGGCCTTTCGACCCGATATTATCGCGCACCATGCCAGCAATAAATTCATACATACCCTCGGCAAAGGCTTGGATTCTGTTTGGAACCATCGCGGGTCGACGTGTTGCAATTGACATGAAGATTACAGATACGGCCACCGCAATCATCATCCACATGGATGAATTTGTAAAAGAAAGGTCAATGCCACCAATTTCGATAGGAACAATAGGTTCAATTTTGAATTGCTTTAAAGGATCAGCCATCTTTTTTTATCGTGTTATTATCCGTCTTATCTTTTAAATCCTTATATCCGACTTGATACCCGATATTTTGGGTTGTGCGCCAGACATTTACGAAACCTGTTATAACACCTAAAACCAACATTGCAATCAAAAAAAGCGGGGTTGTCGACAACCATTGATCCAGCAAATATCCAATCAAACCGCCAGCAAGAATTGAGGTGATCAGCTCCGCACCCGCTCTTAATCCTGTGGACATTGATTCGGTGCCTTCAAATTTTTTGGAATGGATAGATTCGGTTTTGGCTTCGACCTTTTTCTTGGCCTCCAGATCGGCTTTAATCTTTTCAAGGCGAGGATCTTTTTCGGTCATTATTATGCCGTTTCAGCCAAATCCATCTCCGCCTGCAGTGCCATATCAACGGACACAAGCTGTGACACGCCGCGCTCGCTCATTGTTACACCATAGAGACGATCCATTCGTGCCATGGTCATGCGGTGGTGGGTAATCACAACAAATCGCGTATCGGTGTCGCGGGCGATGTTTTCCATCATGGTACAAACACGGTCAACATTGGCATCATCCAATGGCGCATCAATTTCATCCAACACGCAAATGGGTGATGGATTGGTGAGGAACATCGCAAAAATAAGCGCCGTTGCCGTTAAAGTTTGTTCACCCCCAGACAAAAGCGAAAGTTTTTGCAGAGATTTTCCGGGTGGCTGTGCATAAATTTCTAAACCCGATTCCATCGGGTCGTCCGATTGCACCATCTCAAGATGAGCTGTTCCGCCCTCGAATAATTGGTTAAATAATTTTTGGAAATGGGCATCGA
>CAJXOI010000188.1 GCA_913057885.1 uncultured Micavibrio sp. | reverse complement strand
AAGGCGGCGGTATTTTGGACATGTTCAATATGTTTTCCGGGGGTGCCTTATCGCGGATGACGATTTTTGCCCTGAACATCATGCCTTACATTTCCGCCTCGATTATAATGCAGCTGGGTGCGGCGATGATTCCTCAACTTGAGGCGATCAAAAAAGAAGGTGAAATGGGGCGGATCAAGATTAACCAATATACGCGTTATCTCACGGTTTTATTGGCGGCGGTTCAATCCTATGGTTTGGCGGTTGGATTGCAAGGCACGCAAACATCTGTGGGGTCTGTTGTGATCAACCCTGGGCCGTTTTTCGTGATTTCAACCATGATCACCATTGTGGGTGGAACAATCTTCCTGATGTGGTTGGGTGAACAAATTACTCAACGCGGCATTGGAAACGGTATTTCACTGATTATCTTTGCCGGTATTGTCGCCGAGCTGCCCCGTGCTATTGCTGGAACACTTGAACTTGGGCGTCAAGGCCAATTTAACTTGCTCGAGATTTTGGCGCTTTTTGCGTTGGTGACGGCGGTTATTACGTTCATCGTTTTTGTTGAACGGGCGCAACGGCGATTGCCCGTGCAATATCCGCGCAGGCAGGTAGGGAACGCCATGGCGGCGGCACAACAATCGCATTTACCGCTAAAGCTGAATACGGCTGGTGTTATTCCACCAATCTTTGCATCGTCACTGTTGTTGCTACCCCTAACTATTGTTGGGTTTTCCGGAGCGCAAGGCGGAGATTTTACGGCGACGATTTCACAATATCTGTCACACGGCCAACCGATTTACATGTTGCTTTATGGTGGTTTGATCGCGTTTTTCTGTTTTTTCTATACTGCGATTGTGTTCAATCCTAAAGAAAACGCCGATATGCTGAAAAAATATGGCGGCTTTGTTCCCGGTATTCGTCCGGGTCAACAGACAGCAGATTACATCGATTACGTTCTGACACGTGTGACTGCGATTGGTGCGGCTTATTTGGTATTCGTATGTTTATTGCCCGAATTTCTGATTTCCCGCTATGACATTCCATTCTATCTTGGCGGAACATCATTGTTGATTGTGGTTACAGTGACCATGGATACCGTGGCGCAAGTACATTCCCACTTGATCGCACATCAATATGAGGGTTTAATGAAAAAGACAAAATTAAAAGGCGCTAGCCCCAGAGGACAGAGATAAGCCCATGAGATTGATTTTATTAGGCCCGCCAGGCGCGGGAAAAGGAACGCAGGCCAGAAGGTTAGAGGATCTGCATGGCCTGAAACAACTCTCGACAGGGGACATGTTACGCGCTGAAATCGCATCGGGATCTGACCTTGGCAAAAAGGTAGAGGCTATTTTGGCAGCTGGAGAATTAGTCTCAGACGACATTATGGTCGAAATGATTGCACATCGTATTGCCAAACCTGATTGTGAAAAGGGTTTTATTCTGGATGGATTTCCAAGAACGGTCGCTCAGGCCGAAGCTTTAGACGATATGCTTGCGAATCACAAGCTTGATCTGGATGCGGTGATTGAAATCAAAGTCGACGAACAGGAATTATTTGACCGTATTCAAAAGCGTGCCGAAGAAGACGGAACCCGTGCCGATGACACGGTTGAAGTGATGAAAAACCGTATGGACGTTTATAAAAATCAGACCGCCCCGATCATTCCCTATTATGAAGGTAAGGGCATGTTGAAAACCGTTGATGGCATGCAATCTATCGATGATGTTGCCGCCCAAATTGATTCTATTCTTTTGTAGTTCTTTTTTTTAATTTTTCTGTCCAAAAATAAAGTAAACCCGGCAGGGAAATCCCAAACCGGGCTTACAGTTTTGGAAGAAGGTTAGGGGATGCAAGCAAGCCTTAACGTCCCGAAACCTGGTTCCGCCATCATGCCAACAAAATAATGATTATCAGCTTTCGCATTTAATCCTATCTTGTCACACCCGGATAAACAGACTTATCCGGTTTATTTATCGTGGGTGATGGTCCACGCGACCTGCGGCACGACCCGTCAGTCATTTCGGAGAAACAAAAGGAATGACCTTAACATCATTCTTTGAATTTATCAGCGGCCTCGATCAGATCTTGTTTTAAAAGTTTTTTGCGTGACCTTCCCACGGGGATCATAATCGGGGCTTAATAAATCTTTTTTCCCCTTAAGCTTTGAAAACTTATTTCCTCCAGTCAAAGAGAAACATCCTTTTCAAAACCCGTAACGCCTTTCCAGTTGCGTTCCTATGATTTGAGAATGACTCGAAAAAAAAGCTGAGTCGACTCTTTTTTTGAAATTTTTATAAAAAAAATGGTAATTTTACGAAATATTATTTTAATCCACAGTCTTTTTGAGGTGATAAAAATAGACTGCGGGTCAAACAGAAAAAGTTATCCACATTTTCATCCTCAGTTAATATTTTTTTATTTTTTAGTGCATGTAAGGTTGGAAATAACCCAATATTATAGAACAAATTAGGAACTTTTATAGTCTAATATAATACGTATGATGCAACTAAACACTTTTTTAATCATTTACAAGTAGAATTTTCAAAAGATCAAATAGAGGGAAATTACACAATATATATTAACATAAAATTTGACTTTTTGGGTATTTTGGGTGTATAAACAATTCACCTAGAGTATTTATTTGCTTTTTTGGGTTAATTTTGTTTAAAAAGTCGGGAGTGGGTAATACCATTCTTTAATATAGTCATAAAAATTGAGAGAGCAGTAAAATGACAAACGCCACAAATACAACTTCAGGAACACAAGTCATAACCTTTGATGCGGGTGAGGACATTCAGTTCAACTTTGCCGCCGCCGATATTCAACAGATACAGGTTTTGAACGGGACAACGTTGGAAATCACATTAACGAGCGGTCAAAAACTTTTGATTGAAAATTACGAAGAAATTCAAAATGAAAATGCATTGATGTCAGATGGTCAATCTGTGGCGTTGAACGACCTTGTTGGCGTTGGTGCAATTGGCGTGACAAATCTTGAATTCAATAAGCCGGATACTGTGGATGCCCCTCTCACCTATGAAATGTCTG
>CAJXOI010000187.1 GCA_913057885.1 uncultured Micavibrio sp. | reverse complement strand
CATTTTATTGGCGCGGATCTGACGCATGATATTTCAATTTTGGGCATTGCGCTCAGTGTCTTTGCCATCGTGACTATCCCTGTTTTGGTAGGGCTTGGTGTGCGAAAATTTGCAACATCTTTTGCTTTGAAGACGAAACCAATAGCAAGGCGATTATCAATTATCTTTTTTATCATTGTCTTGAGCGCCGCGATTTTTCAAGAACGCCACAATATTGCGGAATATTTTTCACAGGCAGGGGCGATCACATTAACACTTAATATTGCTATGATGAGCATTGCCTTTTTATTGGCATACGTTTTTGCCATGGGGACGGCGCAACGATCTGCCATATCTATTGAATGCGGCCTGCAAAACGGGACTTTGGCCATTGCGGTGGCAATGCTGATGTTTGATGGTGGGCTTGTGAGCGTTCCCGCAGCAACCTACAGCCTTTTGATGTTTGCAACGGGGCTTGTGTTTGTGGCGGTTTTCCGCAAAATGAACCAGACATGACATCATTTGGATTTAATTTTGATAATAGCTACCTTTCATTACCCGATGCGTTGTATTCGCGGCTTGACCCCGCACCTGTCCCTGATCCGCGACTGATTATTTTGAATGATGATTTGGCGGAAGAGTTAGGATTGGATTTTTCACACTCAACTGAAATGGAAAAATCCGCTTTATTCTCGGGGAAATCATTACCAAAAGGCGCCCAACCTCTGGCTCAGGCCTATGCAGGCCATCAATTTGGCCATTTTACCATTTTGGGGGATGGCCGCGCCCATTTATGGGGTGAGCATATGACACCTCATGGCACGCGGTGCGATATTCAATTCAAGGGGTCTGGACGCACACCATATTCCAGGGGTGGGGATGGTCGCGCCGCGCTTGGCCCAATGTTGCGCGAATATCTGATGGCCGAGGCGATGCATGCGCTGGGCATTCCAACAACACGGTCATTGGCGGTGGCCACAACGGGCGATACCGTTATGCGGGATAAACCTTTACCCGGGGCGGTATTAACACGCATTGCCGCGTCGCATATCAGGGTTGGAACATTTGAATTTGCAACATTGGAAGGGCGTGACGCCATGACAAGGGTTTTGATGAATTACACCATTACACGTCATGATCCTGATATTACGGATGCCGATAATTTGGCCATAGCCTTTTTAAAACGGGTGATGGGCCGACAGGCGGATTTAATCACCCATTGGATGCGGGTTGGGTTTATACACGGTGTGATGAATACCGATAATATGACGATTTCTGGTGAAACAATTGATTATGGGCCTTGTGCCTTTATGGATGTGTATAATCCTGGAACGGTGTTTAGCTCAATTGACCATGCCGGGCGCTATGCCTATGCCAATCAACCCGTTATTGCCGGGTGGAATATTGCCCGACTGGCAGAAACACTAATCCCTCTTATTGATGATGATGTCCAAGTGGCGGTTCAAAAGGCGGAAGGCACCGTCAATGATTTTCCCGAGCTTTATCAGAAAAAATGGTTGTCTATGATGGGGCGTAAATTAGGGTTTAAAAAACTTCATAAAGGCGACGATCAATTGATATCCAGTTTATTGGATTGGATGCAAAAGACCCATGCCGATTATACAAATACATTCCGTGATCTGACGATGGGCGTCATGCCATCACAAGACTCAGAATTCAGGGTTTGGTATGAGCAGTGGCAAGACAGATTGAAGCTTCATGGACAAACAATTGATCACGCCAGAGCAATCATGCAACAAAACAATCCTGCGGTTATTCCCCGCAATCATAATGTTGAAATGGCGCTTGCTGCCGCCAATGCGGGTGATATGCAACCGTTTCATAACCTGATGAATGCACTAAAAACGCCGTATGCGTATGGTGATGAATCCCTTGCGACCTATCAATCACCGCCGCAATCGGGCGAGCGGGTCTATCAAACATTTTGTGGAACATAAAAAACGCCAAGGGCAGAAGGGCTCGTGCCCCTGATTCACGGTTGTTATAAATAATTATCGCACAGTAAGTCTAGATTGATTGAGAGAGTTTAAAGAGGTAATTAATTGTTCCGTCTTTTGTCTTGGATATGTCTGCTCGATAATTTCAATCGGCAAGATTTCTATTCTCTCACCATCAAGCTCTATAGAAAACAAATCCCTAAGAGGCAAGTCAGTGAGATGGACGCGGCATGACGTCGATTCGTCGCGATATCTGTCCGAAAAACGCAAAATTCCGCCCGAAAAATTTGCGAACCTGTGGCTGAGTAATCAACAGAAAGAGTAAAGCATAAGTGATTTATTCAGGCATTGGGTGTCTTGAACGCATCATTATTGATGTCTTATGTTTTTCAATTTTGTCAAAAGCATATTCTGAGAATAGTTTAAGCTTTGCTCCGCTCACTTGTACTTGAACATCATGCTTCTCTTTATCTTCAAGTGCTGCCCTAACAACATCTCTATGTTCACTGGGTAGATGTTCCAAAGCCCACTGGCCACCCTCTATTTTTGAACAAACCTTACCTGTTTTGATAAAAGAGAGAGTTCTGCAATGGTTTAAAGTAGCATAGCTGGGAACCCAGCAATCTTCATCAGGCGTTTGTGCCATAATGCTATCATGGCTTTCCTGACAATCTCTTGTAATAGAATCAAAGAAAATTTCGTCTGGAATTTTATGAAAGACTTCTTCAATAGGCAATCCAAAAATACAGATTCCTGTATCGCTGAGCATTCTTAGGTGACCAGCCAAATCATAATCTGTTTCTATTTGGCTCGGTTTATTGCCAAAATGTCTAATCTGCTCTTCTGTCCCAAAATGAAACTCAAAGGGTGTGGGGTAGATAAAACCAGAACCAACATATTTTCTAAGAACAATATGCATCTCAGCACCATTGCCTGGCGTACCCTTTCCAAAAACTGCAAGAAATCTTTGTGAAAGCAATTGACGCTCTTCATCGCTAAGCGGGCTTTCTATAACAGCAATGTAATCAATGTCACTTTGCTCAAATGAAAAGCCTTTTGTTGTGGCTGAGCCATGAACATAAACACCAACAAGCTTATTTTCTAGTATTTCGCT
>CAJXOI010000186.1 GCA_913057885.1 uncultured Micavibrio sp. | reverse complement strand
AATTTATCAGATAACATGATAGGAGATTAACATAATGAAATAATTCCATGCAAGATTTTTTTTTGAAAGGGAGATGGTGCGGCTGGAGGGACTTGAACCCCCACGGGTCACCCCGCCAGAACCTAAATCTGGTGCGTCTACCAATTTCGCCACAGCCGCAAGGTTCGAGACACGTATATCCGATTTTTTTACCCTCATGTCAATAAAAAAATCTTGACTGCAGAGGGTGTTTTAAGGCATTACCAGTGTCTATGTGGCGATTGTAGCTCAGCGGTAGAGCCCTCGGTTGTGATCCGAGTTGTCGCGGGTTCAAATCCCGTCAGTCGCCCCATTTACTCTTTTTTTCTTGAAGACAACTGGTCCAGTGTTTGATAGTCTTACAGTCATGATGCAAGTAAGGATTTATAGCCGTTCAAGAGATACAATGCAGGCCGGGCAAGCCGATACCGGCGAATGGGTGATTGAACCTGAACGCCCGTCATCTCAAAAGCCTGAACCCCTTATGGGTTGGACTCAGAGTGGAGATACCATGAACCAAATTCAGTTGGAATTCCCCACCCGTGAAAAGGCAGAAGCATTTGCAAAATCCAAAGGATGGCGTTATACAATTGCCAAACAGAACATGCGCAAGGTTAAACCCCGCAATTACGGTGATAATTTTGTGTATCGTGAAGAGTAGTTTTTTTATGAGAAGGGGACCGGTAGCTCCACCGGATAGAGCAACCTCTGTTTGAGCCGCAGGCTGCAGGTTCGAGTCCTACCGGGATCGCCACTTAATTTAATATCATTATTGCGCCATTAAGATAGGCAGCAAAACATCCCCATAATAATGTTGGAAGGGCCAGCAATGCGCAAACCGGACGATGATTTTTCGCCTTTATCATGAATGCCAACAAGAGAATATTGGACAAAATAATCCAATAAAAACCGAATGTGATCATCTGCGCGCCGAAGAAAATAAAGCTCCATGCCCAATTTACAATCATATAGCCGGCAAAAACATTAAATAACCGACGGTCACTGAAGGCCATCCCGCCACATATAGCCAATAATATATAGAGTGTTGTCCACATTATGGGGAACAGGATATCAGGCGGGGTGAAAGGCGGTTTTTCAAGAGTCGCATACCAATCCATATTATCGCTCGTGATCATGCCGATGGCATAAGATATACCCAAGAAAACGGCAATCCAAGCAGCATAGTACAATAATTTTTTTGGGCTGACTTTCATATGGTGTAAAATAATGGTTGTTTCAAAAAAGAAAAGAGTTATTCATTTTTCTTATGGCCTGTTTGCGATTCATTAGCTATGTTTATAGCCATGCATGATATTGATACCAGCTTACTTCGCACCTTTTCGATTCTGGCAGAAACAAAAAGTTTTACCCGCACAGCCGAAAAAATTGGCCGATCACAAGCGGCGGCAAGCATGCAAATTGCCAAGTTAGAGCAATTGTTGGACACCCAGTTATTTTCGCGAGACAAACGGAATGTCACGATGACACCTGACGGGGAAAAGCTGGTCGGTTATGCCAGACAGATTGTGCTATTGTCTGATTCCCTGATTTCCCGTTTCAAAGAACCGGATATGCAGGGCGAAATTCGGTTCGGATCACCAGAGGATTTTGCAACATTTTATCTGCCCGATATTTTGGCGAATTTTTCCAAGGCGCATCCGCAAGTGGCGTTAAATGTGAATTGTGACTTGACCCTAACCTTGATTACAGCATTTGAAAATAAAGAGTATGATTTGATCGTCATCAAACAAAACCCGGGTGATTTATACCCCGGTGCTCAACCGTTATGGCGGGAACGCCTTGTGTGGGTCGGAAGCGGGAGAGCAGGGCAAGATACGGATTTTCAAGACTACATACAAAAAAATTCACCCTTACCCCTTATCCTGTCGCCGTCACCATGTGTATATCGCGCCCGTGCTATTGAATCGCTGGATGCGCATAGGGTGGAATGGAAAGTAGCCTATACAAGCCCGTCTATCGCAGGGACAATTGCCGCAGTAAAGGCAGGGCTGGGTGTTGCTGCATTGCCACGTAAAATGGTGCCAAAAGATCTTCAGCCGCTGGAGGCCGGGCTGGGATGGCCTAATTTGGAGGATTCAGAATTGTGCTTATTAGCACGAGATGAGAATGACCCATTAATTGCAGGGCTTTCGGATTATATTCAACGTAATGTAAGTTTTAATAAGAAAAACTAATAATAAAATTAAAATAAATTTGTTTCACTTATAATAATAATTTTGAAATATTAGCGCAGAAACCAATGAAAGGATGATTCTAATGAAAAAACTGACTTTAACACTTTTGATGACATGCTCTTTTTCCGTGCACGCGATGGCACAAGAGTGTGAAAACCCGGTAACACAGGCCGATGTTGTCTCCGCGCAGGAGCAATGGGGCAAGGCAATTGTTGCCATTGGTGCGTCCGAAACCCCTCGTGAAGAGGCAAAGAATACATTGGATACATTATATGCTTATGATATGGGCGCAGTGTTGTTTAAGCCGACATTAGCCGCGGAAGAGCCGTTCCGTGGCACACATGACGCGGCGCTATCCTATTTTGTTGGCGGCGATATTGCCGAAGATAATGGTTTTGCCCTTGCACCATACACAGCCGTTCGTTTCGATAATGAAGGAATTATCACGCAATGTGATACCGCCATGGCAATGGGGGAATATTACTTTACAAAAACTGATGGTGAGGATGTGAGAGTTGAATACAGCTTTGGGTACATTCAGGATGAAAGCGGAGATCTGAAAATCAACCTACATCATTCTTCATTACCTTATTCTCAATAAACAAAATTTACAAAAAGGATAAATATAAAGGACAACTGAGCCATGGAATTTTTACTCGATTTTTTGACGCGACTGGTAACGCAATTTCAATCCCCGACACTGGGGTTCTTGATTGGGGGGATGGTAATTGCAGCATTGGGCAGTAATTTGAAAATTCCAAATGCTGTTTACCAGTTTATTGTTTTTGTTCTGCTGATGAAAATCGGCATGAAGGGCGGGATAGAAATTCGGAATGCGGA
>CAJXOI010000185.1 GCA_913057885.1 uncultured Micavibrio sp. | reverse complement strand
TTCATCACTGTCAAACCAAAGATCGCGCTACCGAATGCAATAACAAGGTAAAGACCCGTAATTCCAAACGCCAACCACAAAATCAAAGAGTGTTTTGTCTTTCCGGCCTGCGATCGCATTTCGGCAATCGCATCCATAATGGTAGCAAGTTGTCCCAAATCCGACAAGCCCGCCAATTCCATCCTCTCATTCCGCGTCAGCGGGTCCCTATCCAAGGCTTGCCCCAATGACACACCACGACTCAAATCATTATGGGCATTTGTCCAATACGTCGCGATATCGGGAATATTCGTGGCCTCTGACGCCTGATCAAGTGCATCCGCAATAGGTACCCGTCCACGGATCATCCGCGCACAAACCGACATTGAATCGGCAAAGCCCAAATCGCGCAGATACGCACCAACCAATGGTATTCCGCGTACAACACGCGCTGTTGGCCAATCTTTTTTACCACGGTTATAGAAAAAAGACAGAATACACCAGATCATAAAGAACCCAGCCCCCAATGCAGAGAAAATCAAGACATCCCACAACAATTCCAAATTGCCGACCACGCGTTCGAATTTTTCCAATTCTTCAGGATTTGTCGGTTTATTATCATTAAACCATTTCAGGACCATATCTTTCCCCCAAAAGAGGGATTGTGTGATCATTAAAACGTCAAAACCCAACCAACCCAGCGTCCCGCCCATGGCACGCGTATTTTTCCGTTTTTGCGTGATTGTTTCAATCGCGTGTGGAATACCGTCACGCAACTTATTAGCCTTTTCCGATGCCGCCAAAATCGCAATAGTGGATTGATCAAAAATACGAAGTGTTTTAAGCGCGTCAATAACCCCTAAACCTTGAGACAGGGCCTCTCTCGCAGGTGCAAGGATATTTTGTCGCATCGGATTTGTTTCAACCTCTATCAACTTCCAAAGTGCAACCCCAGGTGATGATGCGGATGACCTGAACAAAATTCCCCGTAAAAGCTGGATTTGCCACCAGCTTGATCTTGCCAATAATCGTTCCATTGGCGATCTGGAATATTCACGAATCGATAAAACGTAGGCTCCGCGTTTTGTGATTTCGCGGCGCACATCATCTTGACTCGGAAGGTAAAAGGTCTCCTTGAAACGCTTTGGTCCAGATGTCGTTTCTTGTGCAATTTCGGCGATCCACTGCTTCATCTAATCCTCCACATGGAGGAGAGCAACACGCGGGTCAACAAGGCCCGTATTCATCAGATCAATAATACCTTCGCGGCGAGAATGGAATATGACACCTTCTTCTTTGGTAATGTCATTCACATTCCCCATCAAGGCGTGATAAATCCCGTCACGTTCGTTGACCGCAGATGTAATCAGCAACGCATCCAACAACAATGTCCGCCCCATAAACCCTGTTCTGGCGCATAAATCGCATCCTGCGGAATTATGATGCGAAACCTCACTATCCGGTTTTAAATCCAATTCCTTAATTTGGTCGTTATCAAGAAGGTCACTCGCAGGGCTTTTATGGGCACAACCTTGGCAGAGCATTTTAATCAAACGCTGGTTCAAAATACACCGCACTTGTTGCGATAATGTGTATGTTGATGATCTTTCACGTTCGGCAGGCATCAAAGACCTTAACCTTTCAAAAGTCTGGAGCGCAGTATCAGCGTGAATTGTCGAAATCACGGTGTGTCCCGATTCTGCCGCACGAAGTGACGTTTCCACCGTATCCATATCCCGCATCTCACCAATCACGATGTAGTCTGGGTCATGACGCATCGCCGCGCGGATCAAATCGCTGAATTCGCCACCTTGCATACCTGATCGAACCTGCCATTGTGTTGCATAACGCAATTCATATTCAATCGGATCCTCAATCGTTAAAACATGACGTCTGCGTCGATCAATTTGTTGCACACAGGCATAGAGCGTTGTTGTTTTACCGGAGCCCGTTGGCCCAGACAGAAGTATTAACCCGCCACCACCTTTAATTTCAGGCGATAACATTTTTTCAAGATAGTCACCAACATCTTCGTGACGGCGGAATAAATCATCAAATCCTTTCAACGCCGCACGGTCAAGCAGACGGAGTGTAAGTTTTTCCCCATCCTGGGAATGCCCTGCGGCCGCCACACGCACATCAACACTTCGCCCCTGCCATTGAAATCCAAAACGGCCGTCCTTTGGTTGGGTTCTATCACCAAAGTTCATACCCGCTTCGCGCTTTAGTAATGTTGTCAAACGCGACATAGCATCGCTGGGCAACAGATGAATGGGGATCAAATCACCATCAATACGATAACGAATCCAGTTAGGAGAATCTGGGGCATTATCCTGAATAACATGAATATCCGACGCCCGTAATTGCAAAGATTCTGCCAACATATCCCGCATGAATTGGTTTAATAAAAGCCCATTATCAACATCCGACAACCATTCCGCCAATGTCTTTTCGGCACGATCAGCTGAGAGGTCATGAACGTTACGCAAAGCATCCAAAAGCTCTGCTCTATCCCAAACTTCGGTTTTAATTTCGGTGACATTTAAGCCCGCCCTCTGGACGGTCGACATAAATGTTTCTTTTTGTTTCGTATTAAGTTCGCTTAAAGGCGCAATTCTCAACACACCATTTTCAAGTCCAATCAGGTGAATACTAAGCGGCATCCATGTTTGCACAGGAATAAGAGAACGCAACTGGTCGCCCGTGGCTGTATCTTTTTTAACGTTTTTTCCGTCTTCGGTTTTTGTATCTGCAGGTGCAATCGCTCCCGCTGCATCCAGCAACTGCTCTGTAGATCTGTTGATCCCCTGCCGTAACAATAACGCGCGCTCGCGTTGCACCATATCAAGATATCTCTCACGCCCTTCGGCAGCTCTTTTTTGAATAAAATTGCCTTCAGCCATACTTATTCGCCTCCGCCGCCACCTGTATTTGGTAGACCATCTATATCGTTACTGTTAAACACATAAGGAGCAACATAACCAGAAGGAGAAGGGCCCGGTGTTGTGTTTTGATCATTGGCGCTGTTTCCGTTTCCGCCTCCGCCCATGCCTCAAGCAGCTTGACTTAGATCCTGTTCTCGAGAGTATGAACCTCCGCCA
>CAJXOI010000184.1 GCA_913057885.1 uncultured Micavibrio sp. | reverse complement strand
TAACGCTTGAGGTCGACAACGCCCGTTTTGCGGTCAATGTGGGCCCGGATATCCTTGTCATAGCCATATTTGGACCGGGCGGCCTTTTGAATAGCCTCTTCCAAGGCTTCCAAAACCACTTCCTTATCAATATGCTTTTCGCGGGCAACCGCATCGGCAACATGTATCAATTCCATCTTATTGTCTCCTTTAATCGATGAATTATGTTCTTTTACTCTTAAACAGCATTGCTTTGCAAGGCTTTCAATAAATCGTCACTGGCAACCAAACGCGCCATCGATAAATTTTGCCATTCCAACAACACCAAACCTCTTTCTTGGGTTCTGATTGTGACACCTTCTTTGTCTGTGCCCTCAATAAAACCACGGAACTTTCTTTGGCCTTTATCATCAGCCATTTTGCATTCAAATTTTCCTTCGTATCCTTTGAAGCGCTCAAAGTCTTTTTTATCCGTTAAATGACGATCTAAACCTACGGAGCCGACCTCAAGTACATAACTGTCAGCAATCGGGTCGGACACATCCAATGTAGCGGAAATCATCTGGCTGACCCTTTTACACTCATCGACTTTAAGTTTTGTGCCGTCTGTTGGTTCAATCATCACCGATAAAATAACACCTCGCTTTGGATCCGCCCCCGCAAAGGCCACGCGAACCAACCGATATCCCAAGTCATTGACCACAGGGGCTATAATTGGTTCAAACCGTCCATCAGGGTCAATCAAATGTTTAATTAATGTATCCGTCATTTAACTATCAAAAAAGGCGGGTCAGTTTCCTGCCCACCTGAAAAAGTCATATTCAAGTTATATAACTGTTATAGTGTAACAGCACAGAGATTGCAAGGTTATTTTCTTCTAAACTTTAACCAATAAATTGTTTCACCGCCCAAAGCCTTTTTCATGTAACGAGTTTTCTCAAGCGGCCAATCATCAGGAGGGGACAGCCAGTCCGCTTGAGAGGTTGCTGTCCATTCAAATGCAGAGTGATTGAAGGTATGAACATGCATCCAGTTGGCAAGGTCTTTGACATCGGTCGACATAATGAATTGTCCACCGGGTTTGAGCAGACGTGCCAGATCATCTAAAGTGTCCGTTTGAATAAAGCGTCGTTTTGCGTGACGTGTTTTTGGCCATGGATCCGGGTTCAGCAAATAAATACGATCAACGCATCGGTCAGGCATTTCGTCGATAAGAATTCTGGCGTCATCATTCCAGATTTTTAAATTATCAACGGACGATTTCAGTGAAGCGAGGAGGGCGGCCACACCGTTCACAAAAGGTTCGCAGCCTATAAATTGAATATCAGAATTATTTTGGCACATATGGGATAGAAATTCGCCGTTACCGAACCCGATTTCCAGCCATGTTTCTTGATTAAAGGATAAATCATCGATGATACAGCGATAACGGGGCAACATATCCGCCAAGACCGCTTTGCGATGAGCGGTTAGGGTTTTTCCCTTTCGCCTTCCGTGAAATCTGTGTTTTTTAATTTTATCATGCGCCATTTTGGCAGAGAATTACCACTATTTCAGATGATTATGCAAGGCATCAACCATATCGGTGCGTTCCCAACTGAAATGTCCTTCGTCTGTTGGCGTGCGACCAAAATGCCCATAGGCGGATGTCGGTGTGTAAATCGGTTTATTTAATCCCAGCGTTTCGCGTATGCCGCGCGGTGATAAATCAAAGCATTCACGAATTGACTTTGTGATTAAATCTGCATCGACTTTGCCTGTTTTATGCGTTTTGACATAGATCGAAATGGGTTGTGATAAGCCAATGGCGTACGATAGCTGTATCGTACATTTTTCTGCCAATTCGGCAGCAACAATATTTTTTGCCAAATATCTTGCGGCATAGGCAGCGGAGCGATCAACCTTGGTCGGGTCTTTGCCTGAAAACGCCCCTCCACCATGAGGTGCGGCTCCGCCATATGTATCGACAATAATCTTACGTCCTGTCAAACCTGCATCGCCCTCCGGCCCGCCAATGACAAACCGTCCAGTCGGATTGATATGATAGATAACATCATCACCCATCAAATGATCGGGAAGAGTGTCTTGTATAAAAGGTTTGATGATATTGATCACATCATCTTGTGATAAACCGTCATCATGTTGAGTGGATAAAACAACGGATTTAATCTTATTAGGGATACCATCAACATATTGAACGGATACTTGTGATTTTGAGTCAGGCCCCAGCATTGGCAATGTCCCATTTTTTCTGAGTTCAGCAAGCTTTTTGACCAGTAAATGAGAATAAAAAATCGGCGCAGGCATAAAAGTATCTGTTTCTTTGCAAGCAAAGCCAAACATAATTCCCTGATCACCGGCACCTTCGTCTTTATCGTTAGATGCATCGACACCGAGGGCGATGTCTGAGGATTGTTGGATCAATTTATTTTCAAATTTTAAATTTTCGGCACTAAATAATGTTTTTGTATAACCAATATCACTTACGGCTTGCCTGACAATGTTTTCCAGGTCTTTGTCATTAAATATTTTTTTGGAGCGTATTTCACCGCCAAGAATAACAGTGTCATTAAAACATGCAGTTTCACAAGCTACACGGGAATAGGGGTCGTCTTTCAGAAAAAAGTCTAAAACGTTATCGGAAATACGGTCTGAAACTTTATCGGGATGGCCTTCAGAGACAGACTCGCTTGTGAATATGTGTTTTTTCATGGTTCAACAATGCGCGAACCGTTATAAAGTCGTCAAGATACTCTTTTCTTTTTTGCAGCAGCTAAAGCTTTAAGAACGTTTAAAATTTCTTTGCGGTCTTCCGCAGATTCAACGGAATTGTATATTTTTAACAACTCTGCCGCTTCTTTATTACGCTCAGGATCGCTTATAAGTTTGTCCTGCTTGATATCTGATACTGCGATCACTTGCGCGTGTTGAGGTTTGTCAAGTCCACTTATAAAGTTCATCAACGAAATATCTAGAACTTTACACATGTCAATCAAGCGAGAAACGCTCACTTTATTTCGACCTGATTCATACTTTTGTATTTGTTGAAAGCTTACACCAATAGCCCTGCCTACTAGCTCCTGAGACATGTTTCTTTCTTTACG
>CAJXOI010000183.1 GCA_913057885.1 uncultured Micavibrio sp. | reverse complement strand
ATTCAAGAGTCCATACAAAAGGCCTTGAGATCTTTAGAAACGGGCCTCTCGGGATTTGACGAAGTCAACATCGGATCAACTGAACAGGAAATGACCGCCGCCCTCTCTAAACCAACGCCGATGCGTCTGCTCAATACTGTTCAAGCGATGCGTCAAGGTATGAGTCTGGAAACCATTCATTCCATCACATCCTATGACCCGTGGTTTTTGGATCAATTACATGATTTGATCCAAACCGAAAATAACATTAAGAAAAACGGCCTACCCAAAACTGCAAGCGATTGGAATGACCTTAAGAAAAAAGGCTTTTCCGATGCACGATTGGCGAAAATTGTCGGCGTCGAGGAGAGCACAGTCCGCAACGCACGCCATACCCATGTTTGTCACCCTGTTTATAAACGGGTTGATAGTTGCGCCGCAGAAATTCCGTCTGAAACCCCATATATGTATGGATGTTATGAGACAAATGGCGAAAATGAATGCAACCCGACTGACCGTGAAAAAATCATCATCCTTGGTGGTGGACCGAACCGCATTGGTCAGGGGATTGAGTTTGATTATTGCTGTGTTCATGCTTGCTATGCCTTAAAGGAGGCCGGTTATGAAACCATTATGATCAATTGCAACCCTGAAACAGTCTCCACAGACTATGACACGGCAGACAGGCTTTATTTTGATCCACTCACAGCCGAAGATGTAATGGAAATCATACTGGCTGAGGGTAATATTAAGGGTGTGATTGTCCAGTTAGGTGGGCAAACCCCATTAAAATTGGCGAAATTTTTAAAAGAAAACAATATTCCAATTCTGGGAACAGATCCTGATGCCATTGATTTGGCCGAAGATCGCGAGCGATTTAAGGCGTTGATCCAAGATCTCGACCTTCGCCAACCGTTTAACGATATTGCCTTTGCTCGTGATGAAGCCATCGAAAAAGGTGATGCCGTTGGATACCCGCTTGTCATTCGTCCATCATACGTCCTTGGCGGTTCGGGCATGGAAATTGTGCATAATAAAGAAGAACTAGAAAGTTATATTGGTCGCGCCGTTGTGGTGTCGGGTGATGCGCCGGTCCTTCTTGACCGTTATCTCAACCAAGCCATCGAAATTGACGTTGATGTTTTGTCGGATGGTAAAGAAGCAATTGTCGCAGGTATCATGGAGCATATCGAAGAGGCGGGTATTCATTCGGGTGATAGCTCATGCGTCCTTCCGCCCCACTCTTTAACCTATAAGGTGATAAAGGATATTGAGCGTCAAGCACAAAAATTGGCCATTGCGTTGAACGTACGCGGTTTGATGAATGTGCAGTTTGCTGCAAAGCGTAATCGTGATACGGGCGAAGACGATATTTATATTATCGAGGTTAACCCACGTGCATCGCGCACCGTCCCCTTTGTTGCCAAAGCCACCGGTGTGCCCGTTGCCAAAATTGCCGCACGGTTGATGGCGGGCGAATCGTTGGCGGATTATCGCCGTTCAGGAGTGTTGGACGGGTTGCAAAATATTGAACAATCCGCCGTCAAAGCACCCGTCTTTCCATTCAACAGATTTGCCGGTGTTGACCCGATATTAGGCCCTGAAATGCGTTCAACAGGTGAAGTCATGGGCATAGATAAAGACGTTGCCCAAGCCTATGCCAAGGCACAATTGGGCGCGGGTATTAAATTGCCTACCTCTGGCACGGTGTTCCTCTCTGCGCGTAATAAAGATAAAGATGATTTGTTACATCTCGCAAGGGAATTGGCAGATATTGGTTTTGACCTAATTGCAACGGGCGGAACATGTGATTATTTAAATGATCATGGTTTGACGGTCAGAAAAATCAATAAAGTCTCTGAGGGGCAACCGCATGTGGTTGATGCCATTATTAACGGAGATATTGCCTTGATGATCAATACCACAAAGGGACGGCAGGCCATGAGCGATGGCACGCAAATCCGCCGTACGGCCTTGATGCACAAATTGCCGCATTACACGAACCTGCATGCTGCCAAGGCCGCGATTGGTGCAATTCGTGCCATTAAGCATAAAGATTTTGATGTTAAATCATTACAGGACTACTTTCCTCAAATGCCGAAAGAAAAAGCAGCATAATCTAAAAATGATTGCCCTTCCATCGCCAAAAGGCATCTTTTGATAGTGGTTCGCCCGTTATAGCCAAAACAGCATCATCAAAACGGTCATGACCCGATTCCGAAACGGAAATGACTACTTCTTGGAGATTCGACAATGTCACTTGCTTTTCTTCACCAATTTTCATGGCGGCCAGCATGCCCGGTGTATAACACGCTCTGTCGCCGTATATTCCACTCATCATATGGACATCATAATAATAGGGGTAATCTTCTGGTAAAATATTGGAATACGGTTCGGTTATTTTCGACCAATACACTTCACAATCCTCGCCCTCAATGTCACCATTGATCAGTGATCGCTCAATTTGCTCGCATAGCTCGATATCAATAATATGGCGGATCGGGTTTGTTTCAATGCGTTTCGTATCTCGGACGATCTCTTTAGAGTGTGCCTTGAGCATACCCATATCGTAACCGCAATCTTTTAAGCCACAATCTAATAGCATCTGCATAAAATCATCTGCGTATCCTATCCAATATTCAAACAAAAATGCCATAGCCTCATCCATCGCACGTCCTGCCACATAATTGCCGTGAGGTATAGATTGACGATAGGCTGCATGGCCAATTTCATGCCAATTGGTAATCAGACTTTTAAATGGCGTCATATTCGGGTCATGAGTAATTCCTAATTTCACCCCTTTATCATGCCCCCCGTATCCCATACATGCTGGATGCGCAGTTTCATATAGAATTTCAACTTTTTGCTCATCTATACCAGCTATGTGTAACATCTGATCAATGATGTAATCCTGAACCGCAATTGGAACGGGAGGATGTTCTCCCTCCTCCTCCTCAGTTTGACGCCTGCGCACAAAATCATGAACATCTAAAAAGTCCTGTTTTTCAAGCGGATTAAAAAAGCCAGGTGTCTGAAATTCCACCAAAGCATCATATGAGGTATCTGATTGTAAAAAATCCTGTAATTTTGTCGCCAACTCCCGCGTGTGGCTTAGTATCGTCACCGCAGATTCAGGCAATTGC
>CAJXOI010000182.1 GCA_913057885.1 uncultured Micavibrio sp. | reverse complement strand
TAAGCTTCCTCATCAGTGATTCCAGGGGCAAATTTTCCCTGTGCAAATCCAAGGAATGAAATAACGCTGGGTTCATTGATAATCATCCAATTTTTCACGCGATCGCCGTAAAGTTTCACAAGTGTTTCCGCATAATTTTTGAACCACTCAACAATTTCACGATTTGTCCATCCGCCTTTATCTTGAAGGGCCTGCGGTAAATCCCAATGATACATCGTTATCCAAGGGGTGATACCGCGATCGAGCATGCCATTGATTAAATTATTATAAAAATCAACACCTGCTTGATTGATATCGCCCGTGCCATTCGGAAAAATCCGCGTCCATGCGATGGAAAAACGATAATTCGTGAATCCGTACTCTTTTATCAGGCCAAGGTCCTCCTCCCACAGATGGTAATGGTCGCAGGCCACATCACACGTATCGCCATTAAGGATATTGCCCTCTTGGTGGCAGAAACGGTCCCAAATACTCTCACCCTTACCGTCTTTATCCCATGCCCCCTCTATTTGGTAGGCGGCAGTGGCGGTGCCCCAAATAAAATTATCAGGAAAATCGGATTTTTTAATGTTTGTCATGGGCAATTATCTCATCTTATTAGAGGTTTAAAGGTTGTTTAACCAATACTGGCGATCAAGCAACCATAAGATTCCGCAGCTTGCTTTAATCCACCGGGTAAAGGTTCGTGAATTTGATGGAAATGCCACTCTGAGCCAATACGTTCTATTTCACAAAATTTAACGGCGGTGGCATCTTCGAATAACTCTGTCATATCATCCCGCGCCAATTCTTCGTCTGTCTCTTCATTGACAATGCGGACAAAGGAATTTTCGACATGGGTAAAATTTTGATCTCTTTCATCAGCTAAATAAATCGAGACCACAAAAACAATCTTGTATATATCGTAAGACAAGGCCGCAATATCAATGATGATGGCTTCGTCATCCTTTTCACCCATGCCATCACGATTATCGCCAAGGTGACGAACGGATAAGTCAGCGGATTTCAAGTTATTGTAGAAAACGAAATCGCCATCTTCACGGGTTTGGCCGGTTTTATCCAAAACGAAACATGATAGGTCCACATCGATATTTTCGCCGTCATATTCCTTAAGATCCCATCCTGCAGCAACGCGAAGGATTTTGACTGTACGGTCTTTTTCGCTTAAGTTAATATCTTCGATTGTATTTTTATGCTCTTCCATCAGATCTTTACCCTTGAAGTGATTGATACGCCAATAATATCATATATCCGATATAGGCCAAGACAAACAGTGCCCCTACGATACGCGGTATTTTTTTGAAAAGTAACAGGCATAAAACAAACGCGCCTGTCACCCCAAGCATGATGGGTAGATCCTGATTTAGCATCGGTCTCTCGCTGACACTAATGTCATAGGTCTTAACAAGCCCCATTGATCCCAATATCATCATGAGGTTGAAAACATTTGATCCGATCAAATTTCCGATAATGACATCGCTTTGCCGCTTCAATGCGGCGATACCGCATGTTACAAGCTCTGGCAAGCTGGTTCCGACAGCAATAATGGTTAATCCGATCACAGAATCAGGAATTTCCAAAATACGTGCACTAGCGACGGCACCACGAATTAACAATTCCGCGCCGATGGCTAACCCTAGTAAACCACCAATGACCATAAGAATGGCTCTCTTATGGTTGCTGGGGGCTTTTTGCTCGGCTTCGGCCTCTTGTATTTTGATATCTGCATGTTTTAGTGCACCTTTTTTTGTAAGGTGATATTGCAATGCAATATATCCAACCAGGGTCAGTAATGCGCCTGTCCCGATCATTGCACCTATGCCGCCTTGAATCAAAAGCCACGCCCATACCAATGTGGCAAGGGCAAGCATGATCATATCATTGCGCAATTCTCGTAAATTTCCAATAAGTGGTGAGATCAATGCCGAAACACCGGCAATCAAAAAAATATTGGCGATGTTTGACCCTATCACATTGCCGACTGCTAACCCCGGGGTGCCCTTTAAATTGGCATTAATGGAGGCAATCAGTTCGGGCAAAGAGGTGCCAAAGGCCACGATGGTAAAACCGACTAACAATGGTGGCATGCCGTAATGACGGGCAATTTGCACCGCGCCATCTATTGTCCAGTCACCACCTTTGACCAATATAAACATCCCCAAAATCAATGTTCCAAGGGAAAGGATAAGGATATCTGTCTGTGTCAATAATTCCATGCGCCCGTTTTATCCTATTCATAATGGTTTGTCTTTGATAAAAATAGGCCATGACCAAGTGGATAAGTAATAATGAGGAAGAAACCGCAATAATCGCTAAGCAGATTGCAGCCGATCTTCTGTTTCCTTGTGTTTTATGCCTTTACGGAGATTTGGGGGCTGGAAAGACGGCCTTTTCGCGTGCACTGATCCGGCATTTATGCGTCGATGAGGATATTAATGTGCCAAGCCCCACATACACATTTGTGCAAACCTATGATGACGACGCAATATGGCATTTTGATCTTTACAGGATGGATAGGCCAGACCAACTTTATGATCTTGGGTGGGAAGAGGCGTTGGCAGCCAAATTATGTATCATTGAATGGCCCGAGAGGTTGGGCTCTTTAAAACCTCAAAAAACTGTCGATATGTTGATTGAGCTTTTGCCAGATGGAACGCGAGCCTTTACCCTTAAACCATGACAAAGATTACTCAAGCTCTCATTTTTGCCGCCGGTCATGCGACACGGATGCGGCCATTAACAGATAATTTACCCAAACCGTTGCTTGAGGTTGCGGGGAAACCCCTACTTACTCATATCATTGAGCATTTGATGATTGAAGGCGTGACGAAAATTGTAATTAACGGCCATCACGCGATTGAACCGCTAAAGGCCTATATGACGATAATACAAGAGGCATACCCACAATGTGATTTTATATTGTCTGAGGAAGAGGATCTTTTGGAAACGGGCGGTGGGGCCGTGAAGGCGATGCAATACTTGGATTCCTCTCAGCCACTTTACATGATTAATGGCGATGCGTTTTGGGTCAATCGCGAGGCGGGGCGTACACTTCAGGACATCGCCGAAGCTTGGTCGCCGGAAGAAAATGATATGATTCTTCTTTTGCATCCTTCCGCAGATATGGGGGACTATAATATTGATCAAGGAAAGGCCGTT
>CAJXOI010000181.1 GCA_913057885.1 uncultured Micavibrio sp. | reverse complement strand
TAGACGATCCCCATTCTGGGTTCCTTGATAAAGTTGATTTTGTAAGTCGCGTCATCAAATTTTTTGATGATTTTATCGTTATTACCTGTACAGTCATTATCAACAATACAAATTTCAACCTTGTCCAATGTTTGAACCGATAAGGATTGCAGGCTTTTTAAAAGGACTTTAAGCCCCTGAGGGCGGCTGTGGGTTATTGCTGAAATTAAGATTTTCATCAGCCTGTACTCATAGTCTCATTTATATCAGCATAATAATAATTCATATTTGTACTCATTACAGCATCGTTGATTTTTTCTACAAATTCTTCGGGTGTATCAACGCATAGGGCATCGCCTTTTTCTATAACAGGGTACATGTATTCAATTCCAGGCATGTTTATAACTATAGTTTTACATCCCAAAGCCAATCCTTCCAATAAGGTCGTGGAAAAAACACCAGCCTGATATTCGGTTGTTTTTAATAATTCAAAAATATTTGGGTTACGGGTTGATATTTTGAAATTTTTGAGGTTTTTAACGGGTATGAAATCTTGTTCATTCTCGCTTGGATGCAGTCTGTAAATGATTTCATATTCCGGTATCAAAGCCGCTACTTTTAGTGCAAATTCATAGAGATATTGGCTTATAACGCCCTGAGATGAAAAGACAATTGTTTTTGGTTTGGTGACTTTTTGCTTTTGATTTGGAGATAATTTTTCAATATAAGGTGCGCCTGTAATTTTAACCTCGGTTTTGATAGGTAGAGGGGTTGTTTCGGGCCAAAAATGCCCAAAACAACGTATTTCATTGGCAAAATATGGAATGCATTTATTTTGTGTCGGATAACTGTAACCTAGATGATATCGCGTGAATGTCCCGTGCTGTAGCTCAATAACATTGATACCTAGACTTTGTGCCGCAGCAATGGCCGAAAATTGTGTGTAACCTGTAGTTAGGTATAAAGTTTTAGTTTTTAATCTCAAAAACAACTTTCTATAGAGCGCATAAGTTGTTTCATAAAATTGAAGAGATGTAAGCGCAATATGTGGTAAGCGCATATCGATATTGAAACATAAGTGAATGTGCTCTTCGATTTATTTTACTGTTGAATGAAACTCCTTTGAGTAACCGCCAAGCCCTAATTTTCTCAGCCCGTTACGAAACCAACCGTTGATCATGGAAGTTATGTAAGCACACCCCATGTTATGAGCGTAGGGGTGGCTATGGCTTTCCCAATTCCTATTAAGAATTAAGCAATTATCAACTGATAATGATTTTATCACTTCTTCTGTGTAAATATCGATACCATTGACTTGGCGTTGATGTGGAATTACGACATTTTCTTTTTCAGCATTCAAAAAAAATGGGTTCTTAATTGTCAATGATGAAAAGCCATTTAAAAGTGTCTTAGCAACATATTTTATATTTATAGAGGGCTTAGGATGAGCCGGTGCAAAAATACCGATATTTTGCATTAAAGCATAATAGACTTTAAATCTTATTAGTTGCCAGAAATAGATGCCGTTTTCAGTCTGCTCAAAAAGATCGAATTCTTCCTCTATATCCCATATGAATTCGCACACGCCGCTTACTGATCTTGGATAAGTTTTTTCCATGCCTAACTCTTTTGTTTGAAAATTGCTGCCATCCATGGCATTGGATATCTGATATGACTTTGCCAGAAAAGGAGAACGAAATAAATACTATAGGCGATAAAGGTCGCCTGTCCTGCGCCGACAAAACCGTTATATTTCACCAAAACAATAGTGAGAAAAATATTAATAATTGCGGCGGTCATAGTGATCAAAGGCAGAACGCCGGTCTTCCCTAAAATAATTAGGTAATGGGAAATCGATAGTGACATGCCATAGACGGCTGAGCCTGCAATAATCCACCACAGAACATCAATAGCCTTCGCGTAATCATCACTTACAAAATACAGAATATAAAGGTTGCAAAATATGCCTAATGCAATCGATAGAAAAATAACGCCCAGACAATAAAGGTACGTATGTTTAACAATCTTTATTTTAACTGCTTCCGTGACATTTTTCATCTGCCTGTGTAGGTATGGCCCCCAGCTATTATTAAAGGCAGTGCAAAACATCAATACCGCAACACCTAAATTGGCTGCAAGGCTGTATATACCAACCTGTATGTTATTTGTCATGGCCCCAAGAATGATACGGTCACTTAATGTAAGGATGATGCCGCCCATTGCGTGGGGCATCATTGGCCACCCCATGAGGAAATATTGTTTGGCCTCTGTTTTGTTCCATTTTATCCGAATTTTTTTTTCTTTTATGGAGAGGAATAAAATAAGTATAAAAAGAATAATGCTGATTAAAATTTGGGATAAAAGCAAAGATTGCCACGTAGCGCTAACGAATATTACCAAAAGAAGCCCACCGGCACGAAGGCCAAGGCTATTGACGATTTCAAGTATTGAGAAAAGTAAGGCTCTGTTTTCGTGGCGCAGAATTATTTTATAAAAATAAATAAAATTTTGCAGCACACACAGAAATGGTATCCAATAATAATATTCAATCGGTATATTCAAAATATCATCATAAAAAAGTGATAAGACAACTATGAGCACAAACGAAAGAGTGGATATGCCAAACACAATCAGCGTTGACATAAAATTCATTTCGGAATGTTTGACTCTATCAAGTGTATGATAGTTTCGTCCGATCATATTATTAAGACCAAATGCTGTAAGAGGAATCAAAAACGACAAAACTGCTGAAAAAACACTCCATCTTCCATATTCTTCGGGGATCAGGTAATGCGTTAAAAATGGTAAGATTATAAATGGAATAACGGCTTTTATGCAGTTTGCTACAAGGTAATAACTTGTGTTTTTAAAAAACTGCTTTTGGATAAGGCTTTTTATCATTATTAACTTGTAACATTAAATTAAAAAAAATAAATTGGGTAAAACTCAAATCCCCTAAGGATCGATATGATTGTAACAATTACAGGCGCGTTCAGAAATGTTGGAGACCACTTAATAGGCCATCGTGCAAGAATATTGTTAAAAAAATACGTAGATTCCGAAATTGTAAATATTAATCGTAATCATATTGGGGATTATGAATATAGAATTATGAATGAAGCCGACGCGGTTATTTTATGCGGTGGGCCGGCTTATCAGGAATCAATTTATCCAAAAGTTT
>CAJXOI010000180.1 GCA_913057885.1 uncultured Micavibrio sp. | reverse complement strand
CCGATAGGCTTGATTTGATCCAGTAGAAGACTGACTTCGCTGGCCAAAAGTCAAAAACTTGAAATCGTATTGTATCTGAGGATTTTCCTCGGTTTGGTGGTCATAGCAAGAGCAAAACACCCGGTCCCATCCCGAACCCGGCCGTTAAGTGCCTTAGCGCCAATGGTACTGCGTCTCAAGACGTGGGAGAGTAGGTCACCGCCAAACCTAGAAAAATCCTCAACTCTGAACGAAAGAAATCACCGCGGGATGGAGCAGTCCGGTAGCTCGTCAGGCTCATAACCTGAAGGTCGTAGGTTCAAATCCTACTCCCGCAACCAATTTTAAAACCGTTTTGATAATGTTTGCCCTGATGCTGACGGGCGTGATGTTGCCGCCATAGATTTCGTATAGCCTTTAATGGCTATGTTTAAAGCGGCATCAGCATCCGTATTGAAGGCGGCGGCTGGACGAGCGGGTGTTTCTGAGCCAGTCTTTGAAGAGGGGGATTGCGGTTCAGTTTTTACAGTTGTTTTTTTCGATTGGTTTTGAGGTGACTTTTCTCTTTTATATCGTTCCGAAGTTGGCGGTGCCTTCGCATGGCTTTTCGCATTTCGTGCCATTGCCTCTTGTTTCAATTTTTGCCGGTGATCATAGATTCTGTCATACTCGGCCTTTTTCACAGGATCTTTCAAAGTTTCATAGGCGTCATTGACGTGTAAAAGCCGTTGTTCCGCGCCTGAGTCTCCCTGATTTTGATCAGGATGATTTTCTTTTACTTTTGCCTTCCACGCTTTTCTAATCTCATCATCAGTGGCGGATCGAGAAATACCCAGCGTTTTGTAATGGTCATCCTGCATCAGTTCAATATCCAAATATTTCTCAAAATTATACCATTAAATTTATTTTATGTAAATAATTATATTACCTTACTCCTTCTTCATAAAGATCGTGATTTCGGCCACGGTGATGCCAAATTTTTTGATGTCGGCGCGGTTGATTATCACACCGTCATTCATGGCCCAAATCCAATCTTCAAGGTCGACATTGACCGTGCCGCTATCTAAAGTCAGGGCCATGGTATAATTCAAATTCATGGCATTGCCGAATGACATTGCCTGACCAACATCAACGATGTCATCGGCGCGAACCTCGTATTGGCCATTGCCGATATCGCTTAGCCTAAGAACTCGGCGTTGCGTTTCACCGTCGTAATAGCGGAAATCCTCGACCAATTCACCTTCATTGCCATCCCATGTTCCAACCAGATCAATATCAAATTTGCGGATGACGTTGCCGCTGCGGTCTTGGATCATGCCCCAGGCTTTGACGGGGCCGGTAAAGTATTCGCGCAGGTCAAAGGGCGGTTGTTGGTCGACATATTTTTGCCCATCGATACCGCCACAAGCACTAAGGAGTAGGGTAAAAGTGATTGTTAACATAAGGTTTTTAAGGGATCGTGTCATTGTTGTTTCCTTTTTCTATTTGAATAAGACGCCATAACACCGAGATGGCGACCAGTTGTATTGCGCATGGGATCAGGGCATAAGCTGTTGGCATCAAGATTCCTTTTGTCACATCGCCGGGTTGGTATCCCAACAAACCTAACAACGGCAAGGCAATGCCTGTTGCCATGGCCAAGGACACCTTGGCCAAAAAGGCCATAAAGGCATAATAGCGCGAGGCCGCCTGATGGTGACTTTTCCCTGAAAAAAGATGCGCGGCAATCGCAGAAGGAAGTGTTAAGTTCGCCCCCACGGCGATGCCTGACATCAGACAGACAAGCCCATATCCCACCAGATCACCCGGATTAAGGATAAACGCCCAAATAAAAGTGACGCAGGCCAAAATCATGCTGATCCACCAGCTTGTCAGGGTTGATCGGTTTTTTGCAATTTTAATCCATAGTGGCATTGTGGCGGCACCACTCAGGAAATAAATTATCATGAATAATCCCAAATACGCCTCAGCCTGCAAATAATCACGGACATAAAAAATGATCAAGGTTGCGGGGATGGAGGATGCAACCGTGCTGAGGAAATATCCGGTGAAAAATAACTTGGCGCGCGATCCATGAAGGATATCTCTGAATGATATAGTCGTGGCCTTTTGTTTCGGTTTGGCCAAGGGGGCGGATTGCAACCATCCAAGGAACACCATCACGCATAAAATCATGAGGGGAACAAAGCCCAGGGTTAAATAATGAAAGGCGATTTCAAGGCCGTAGAGTTGTAACAAAGCGGGGGGCGTGATTGATGCAACCAACAGGCCGCACAATCCCAATGCTTCGCGCACGCCCATGACCGACGGTACGTATTGAGAATCAATCCGCCATAATCCGCCTAACGCCTGAACATTGATTGATACGATACTAAACCCTGTGGTGCATATCAGGACGCTGAGGCATAACCAAAGTAGGGGAATGGTTTGAATGGGATGAAAAATCATCCACATCCCGCCTGTTAACATCAGGGCACCAAGACATATAATCTGGCTTCGCTTATGGTTGAATCGATCGCTTAAGTCACCAATGATTGGATCCTGGATCGCGTCAAAAAGCCTGAGGAATAATAGCGCCGCGCCAATGGTTTCAATCGGGATTTGCAACCCTCGCGCATAAAAATCAGGGGCGTGAAGATATATAGGCAACCCCGCAAACGCCAAAGGAAAGGCAATCAAGCCATATTGAAAAAGTTTTGAAAAAGAGGGGGAGGCCACCACAAAAAAATCCTATTAATCGCCGAAAGTTTTAAAATATATATTATTATCTAGTCGAATCTGTCTTAAATGACACTGTCTAAAACATGAATAAAAATTCATTATTGTGATTTTCTAGACAAAGCAAAAATAATCTGTACAAAAATAGTCCAAATATATTGCAAATTATTCTCATTTAACTATAGTGAGTCTCATGCAACTTTCAATGACCCCGTCTGCGGAACAAAATAAAAATCTGGATCTATCTATGAACATGCCGGATAGCGTGCAAAATGCGCTTGATTCGATCCTGCAATATTACCGTAAAAACACCATGCGTCCGCGAGTCAATTTGAATGGTGATCCGTTGGATATTACATCGGGTTTGGTCACCAAGGTACAGGACACTTTGCCTCAAAACCTACAGAAAGACGGAAAAATTTTATTGGATTTTATGGTGCGTGAAATTGTCAAATTTTGCCGTGAACATAAGGTCAAATCATTGTC
>CAJXOI010000179.1 GCA_913057885.1 uncultured Micavibrio sp. | reverse complement strand
AATATGCGCGCCAGTGGTTCTGACGAAGCCGTAACATTGGTCCCCCCGCGCAAGATGTCTCTCGAGGACATGATGTCCTATGTCAACGAAGACGAATTGTTGGAAGTCACGCCAAAATCATTGCGCCTGCGTAAAAAATTCTTGCTCTCTCACGAACGGAAAAAGGCCTCTCGCGAAGCGGGGTAAATTTGACTTTTAGAGACGAATTGAATATAAATGCGTCATGGAAAAAACAGAACGGTCATCGCATTGGCTAAAAGAAAAACTTTCAGATGCTTTTGAAAGTGTAACTGCTAATCCCATTCCGGTTATGGCAGCAGTATATCTTGGTTTAACAGTATGGATGGCAGGGACATACGTAGGGGACGAAAAGTTCAGTTTTCAAAATATTATAGAAGTTTTGGCTCATTCCCAAGAGGACGGTGATTTGCCCAGATCTCAGGATCAACGATCTCAAGATTACTATCATCCTCATTTCTTCCGTTAATTATTAGCTCTGCACCTTTATAGATATTCAAAGAAAGGCAAATAGCAGTAATTCCCATAGTTGCTCTATTAGCTACTTTATTATTAAATTTATTTCTTATTGCTTTACGTTTTTCTTTTGTATCGGCGGTCGCTGCTTTTAAACGATCATATAAATCAATGTACTCTGGAATATCATCGTGGTTAATAGTGCCATCTTTTAGGCCTTTCAAAAGCTTATTCGTTTCCTGCAACATATTTTTAAACGTTTCAGAACGAATGGAATAATGATTATTGGTGTAGGTGATTAACCCCCTGTTACTGCGATTGCCATTGCTCTACCAACAAAATCTTCAAGTTCATCTCCTCGAAAGCCTAGAAAATTTGCAGCAACTGCCCCAGAAATTAAAGCCGTAGCAAATAGAAAATGATATTGGTGATTGTGTCTTTTTTCATCCAATATTTCTTTTTTTAGTTCTCGCAGTTTTTTCTCTGTTTTTTCGTCACTTTTATCGCGCTGCTCTTCTTCTTTATCCCAAGCAGCGTGAATCTGCCCGCGCACGTCAGTTGAGCGCTTAATGACTCTATTTTTGACAGGCTTATTTTTATCCATTCAAACAAAATAATAAAAATATGTTAATTTTAAGTAAAAAAATTTGACTTCTTCCGCGCAACCTGTCATAACCCTCTCATCCAAAACGGCATAATAATATTTTAAAGCACCGTTTCGAGCCTATGAGTGTCGAGCTTAACGATAGCCAAAAATCCTGACACGATTTTTCATGTGAAAGTTCAAATTTATAGATACGGCCATGAGGGCCATTCGTTTGTCATCCCGCCATGCGGGGGGCGGCGGTTAAAATTTGCTTTGATATGAAAGACATAAAATGACCAATTTTAATGAATTCGGCCTGTCCGAAAGATTGACACATACACTTGACTCCATCGGTTTTACCAAGGCGACTCCCATTCAGGCGGCGGCCATTCCTTTGGCCTTGCAAGGGCGCGATATCTTGGGCTCGGCCCAAACGGGAACGGGGAAAACCGGTGCGTTTTCCATCCCGATGATTGAATTTCTTTATAACAATCCAGATAAAACCGCGATTGTTTTGACCCCAACGCGCGAGCTTGCGAAACAGGTGTTGGATGCCATCCATTCCATGAGCAGTAAAAAAGCCAAGTTGAACACCGCCTTTATCATTGGGGGTGAGGCATATGGCAAACAATTTGCCCAGCTTCGTAATAATCCGCGCATTATTGTCGGGACACCGGGGCGCATTAACGACCATCTGGATAAGGGGGCAATTGACCTAAGCCGTTGTGGTTTCCTTGTTCTGGACGAAACCGACCGGATGTTGGATATGGGTTTTGGCGTACAGTTGGAACGGATTAAAAAACATCTGTCCGATGATCGTCAGACATTGCTGTTTTCCGCAACGATGCCGAAAAATATTATGGATTTGGCGCGTCAGTATCTGAATAATCCCGAGCGGATTGAAATGGGGAATACCAATGTTGTTGCCCCGAAAATCAAAACAAACATCATGCGGATCGCGCATGAGAAAAAGCACGATGAAATGGTGCGTCAATTGCGCGACCGCGGCGAGGGAACGGCGATTATTTTCGTCAAAACAAAATACGGGACGGAAAAAATGGCCAAACGCCTGCGCGAGGAAGGCTTTACCGCCGATGCCTTGCATGGCGATTTACGCCAACGCAAACGCGACCAAGTCATGCGGGCGTATCGTGAAAAGAAATTCCGTATCTTGTGCGCGACGGATATTGCCGCGCGTGGGTTGGATGTACCGCATATTGAATTGGTGATTAACCACGACATGCCCCAGGTTGCCGAGGATTATATTCACCGCATGGGCCGCACGGCGCGTGCGGGTGCGGAGGGCGAGGCCTTGTGCTTTATTTCCCCTGCGGATAACGGTAAATGGCGAGAGATTGAAAAATTATTAGGCATCAAATCCAATGATAATGATCGTGGTGGCGATGGTCGCCGCGACGCCAAGGGCAAGAAAAAGCCTTTTCACGGTAAAAAGCCCAAATGGTCAAAAGACCGCAAGGCCACTGCGAAACAGGGCGAGGGAAAAAAGAAATTCCACACCCGCCCAAAACGCAATGGTGGCAATAATTTCAAAAAGAAAAAAGCGGCATAGGTTTGAATTCATCGGCTTTTTGCTTATGATAGCCCGATGATGAAACTGTGGGCGCCTGTTAGGGATGTATTTCAACGGTGGTTTAATGAGGTGAGTTTCACCCATTCCGCCGCTGCCGCGTATTATGCCGTGTTCTCCCTGCCCGGACTATTGTTAATTATGACGGCGATTGCCTCTTTGGTCTTTGACCGCACTGCGGTTGAAGATGAAGTGAATAGCATCATAGAAAATTTGATCGGACGAGAGCTGACGATCAATGTCCAAGCCAGCTTACAAAGCATAGAGATTATGGGGCGGCAATGGTTGGCATTCTTGCTGGGGTTTGCGATCCTTTTGTTTGCCGCAACGCGTTTTTTTATGCAATTGCAACGATCCCTCAATGCCGTTTGGGGAATTAAAATAGGGGATAAAAAAGGGTTTTTAAGGATTGTTAAAAAAAGGTTGGCCTCACTCATTCTTGTTTTGATGATGGGGTTTGTGCTGTTGGTGGTGTTAACGATGACATCTGTTTTAACTTTGCTATCCGACTACATCGCCTTGCAAATTCCTTATTTGAATATGAATTTGATGGTTATTTTAAATTGGGGTTTATCTTACCTGATTATA
>CAJXOI010000178.1 GCA_913057885.1 uncultured Micavibrio sp. | reverse complement strand
CCCTCCATCCACTGCCTCAGTCCTCTTGTTGAAGAATATTATGCAAGCTCTCCCCAAGAGTATCTTAAGGCATTGGAGAGTGTTGCAAAGGTTAAGGCCCCTAATTATCCATCAACCATCATTGATCAACATGCCGCATGTTTCCTCATTAGCCGCGACACACGCCTGATTGAACCGCATGCTTATGACCTGACTTCGTCACAAGATTTTCGTCATGTTATTGCAACATTGAACATCCTTGCCGGTATCCAGAAATTCAATAATATGGAACCTTTGCCCAATCTAACAGAGTGGATATGCTCTATCCTCGATCCAGTTATCGAAAGATACCACGACACCGAATATCAAAAAAAGTTGCGTAAAGACATCGAGAGTAAAAAAGAAGACGGAGACTTAAGCAAAATTCTCATTTTGCTGGAAAGCCCGGAAAAAGTGAAAAAAGATCAGGTCACTTATCGTCGCGCGCTTGCAAAATACCGCGAATTGGAAACTGAAAAGCAAGTCTTGATAAAAAAAATGCAAAAACCCAAATATTTTTCCGAGCGCACGGGACAAGAGTGGGCAGCAACGATTTCGGGTGTTATCTCCGTCCTGATCATTATCGGATTTTTATTAGTTCATTATGGGACGGATGTACCTTTATGATAGAGGAACGGCATGACTGTTAAACTCGCACTGCTGCTGGTAATTATCGTGGGTTTTGTTTTCCTGCCCACAACGGTTTTCATGTTATTTGGCATGTTGCCAACAATTGCCGTTTTTGCAACAGACAGGACGGTCGGCCGCAACAAAACAATTTGTATCGGCGCTATGAATTTTTCCGGGTGTTTTCCATTTTTATTGGAATTTTGGACTGAATTTGGGCAGCAGACTGTGGATAATGCATTACGCCTAATAGGCCAATCCGAGACGATTATCGTCATTTACATGCTTGCGGCCGGTGGTTACGCCATTAACAAGGCCGTCACGGGCATCACGGTCAGCATTATCATTCAACGAAACGAACGCCGTTTGAAAAAAATTAAATCGGAACAGGAAAAGCTGGTCAAACGCTGGGGAGAAAAAGTTACGGGGCAATATGCATTGGATGATTATGGATTTCCCGTCAAACCCATACCGGAAAAGAAAAAAGAAGAAGACGACAAGCCTGACAAGGAGCCAGATAAGAGCGATGGTCAAAACGAAAAGAGTAACGACCAAAATACAGAAGAGAAATAAGAATCTAAGCGACCTGATGACGAATCGTCGAAATAATATCGTCTATCACACTTTTGACATGGGCTTCATCATCCCCTTCGGCCATCACACGAATAAGGGGTTCTGTTCCTGAGGGACGAACAAGGACGCGCCCGGCGCCATTTAATGTTTCTGTTGCTTTGGCAATCGCCTCTTGAACCTCAACACGATCCATAATGATTTTGGCATTTGTGCCCTCGACAGAGATATTTTCTAAATGTTGCGGAACGGTGTCAAACACATGACAAAGGGATGCAATGTCCTGCCCCGACTCAACCAAAACGGCCAGAATTTGCATCGCTGCCAACAACCCGTCGCCCGTTGTTGAATAATCCGATAAAACAAGATGCCCTGACTGTTCACCGCCAAGGTTTAAACCTTTATCACGCATTGCCTCAACAACATATCGATCACCCACCGATGTCCGCAACAAATCAATCTCTAATGATTTTAAATACCGTTCCAGACCCAAATTCGACATAACTGTCGCGGCTACAGCACCACCTTTCAACGCACCTTTTGCAACCATTGCCCGTGCAAGCACCGCCATCAGCTGGTCGCCATCGATACGTTGACCATTTTGATCCACCATGATCAAACGGTCAGCATCGCCATCCAACGCAATGCCCAAATCAGCTTTTTCTTCGATAACGGTTTTTTGTAATAAAGCCGTATCGGTCGCGCCGCAGTTTAAATTGATGTTTTTCCCATTTGGTGTATTCCCAATCTTAAAGACATCCGCGCCTAATTCCCACAACACCTTTGGCGCAACCTTATAAGCCGCACCGTTGGCGCAATCGACAACAATTTTTAAACCGTCAAAGCGCACGGATTTAGGAATGGAACTTTTTACAAATTCAATATAACGGCCATTCGCGCTGTCCAAACGTATGGCCTGACCAATATTTGCAGATGGCGATAAATGCGTCGATAAATCCTTGTCCATCGCCGTCTCTATCTGGGATTCAATATCGTCTGATAATTTATATCCGTCATGACCGAAAAACTTAATGCCATTATCTTGATACGGGTTATGAGAAGCCGAAATCATCACCCCTAAATCCACTCGTAAAGATTGTGTTAGATACGCCACCGCAGGTGTCGGGATCGGGCCGACCAAAATTACCTCCATCCCCATAGACAAGAATCCAGCCGCCATCGCCTGTTCAATCATATAACAAGATTGGCGCGTGTCTTTTCCAATCAAAACCTTTTTATGTTTGCTATTATTTTGCAAGACATGTGCCGCGGCCATAGCACATTTCATCACAACATCCGCAGTCATGGGATGTTTGTTTGCCCGCCCGCGTATGCCGTCAGTTCCAAAATATTTCCTTGTCATGATTAATCCTCATCCTTTTTTGTTTTGGATTTGGATGATGTTGTTTTCTTTTTTGTTTTGGGCTTTGGTTTTTCTTTATCTTCTTCGGTCTCTTCTTTCTTAACCGTTGACGGCACAGACGACCTGGGAGCCTTTGCCGCGCCTTTATCCGCCTCAATATCTAATGACCGATCAACCTTACCCGTTTTCAAAAGCTCTCTGATCTCCTCACCTGACAGGGTTTCATATTCCAATAACCCTTGTGCCAATGTCTCCAGCTCTTTGGCGTTGGTTTTTAGATGCTTCTTAGCCGCTTCGTAACCTTCGTGGACAAGGCGCTTCACCTCTGCATCAATCAGGTTTTCCATTTCCTCGGAAATATGGGACGCCCCGCCATAAGATTGCCCCAGGAAGTTTTCGTTCCCACGGCCATAATCGATCATGCCGATTTTGTCTGATAATCCCCATTCGGTCACCATCTTTCGCGCCATATTCGTCGCCATCTTGATATCACCTGACGCGCCTGTTGTGACCATATCGTCACCAAAAATCAACTCTTCAGCAACACGCCCCCCCATTGCCACAGCAAGATCGGCATGCAGCTTTGCCCGTGTTACCGACAATTGATCTTGTTCAGGAAGGCGCATCACCATACCCAAGGCTCGTCCACGCGGAATAATTG
>CAJXOI010000177.1 GCA_913057885.1 uncultured Micavibrio sp. | reverse complement strand
AGCCGGATTCCTTGTAAAGGAAATCCTTATAAAATTCAAAATCTTGCGGTGCGATTGTCATTCTCTTTTCCCTACAAATCCTATTATTTGATGCTCACATTGGATTCAATCCATGGTGCAAATTCATCCGGTGCCAAAAGCGCGCTGCTTGATCCGTCGGCTGCAACAGCCCCAGGCATTCCCCATACAACGCTTGTCTCCTTATTTTGTGCAATACAAAATCCTCCCGCATTAACGAGTTTTTGAACCTCAATATGCCCATCATTACCCATACCCGTTAAAATAATCGATAAAACATGATGTCCGTAATGATGCATCAATGATCGCAGCATCGGATCCACCGCAGGCTTACAAAAATTTTCCATCGGCCCGTCAGAGAGATGACAAACAATTTGACCTGTATCATCCTTTTGAAATTCAAGGTGCATACCACCCTTGGCGACAATCAATTCACCAGGTTTTAAGGGCATCCCTTCTTCCGCCTCATGACAAGTCATGCCAGACTGCGCCTCTATATTTTTTGCTAAAAGCGCAGTGAAGGTTGCAGGCATATGTTGCGTCACCACAAGCGGTATTTGCAAATTCAATTTATGCAATCCTTTGACAACAGTTGCCAGCGCCATGGGACCACCTGTCGAACTGCCGATTGCTAATATTTTAGGTTTCCACGTTGGTTGCGGTTTAGGACGTAAAGATACTGACGCGGGGTTATCATTTGCCTTTTTCCATGCAGTTACATCAGGTGCAACATAATTCGGACGCACAATTGATTTTAATGTCTGAAGCAGTTTCACCTTGAAATCATCTGCGCTTCCAGCCTTGCTGTCATTACTGGGTTTTGCAACATAATCAATCGCTCCCAAACGCATGGCCTTGAGTGTAATTTCCGCGTTATCAATGCTGAGGGTTGAACACATCATAACCTTGGCCTTGGGATCATACGCCATAATTTCCTTGAGGGCCGTGATGCCATCCATTTCCGGCATTTCAATATCCATGATAACAATGTCTGGTTTTTGATCTTTATAAAATTGAACGCCTTCGACGCCGTTTTTCGCTTGTGGCAAAACAGTTATATTTTCATCTTCAGATAATAATCGTCTGATGATCCCGCGAATAACGATGGAGTCATCAACATGTAAAACACGTATTTTATCCATTCAACAATCCGACTTGCTGAAATTTGGTTTCGACGATATCGCTGTCAAACGGCTTCATAATATATTCATCCGCCCCTTCGCTAAGTGCGCGTTGAATGAATTCCATATCGCTCTCAGTTGTACAAAAAACAACTTTGGGTGAGTTCCCGCCAGGCTCTTTACGCAAGGCCATAATAAATTCAATCCCACTCATATTTGGCATGTTCCAGTCCAATAAGATGGCCGTTGGCATATCCTCACGACATTTTTCCAACGCAATAACACCGTCTTCAGCTTCAATCGCTTTAAAGCCCAAATCCTCCACAATACGACCTGCAACCTTACGAACGACACGACTATCATCCACCACTAAACATGTTCTCATCACTCATGACTTTCTTGTTTTATTGTTCTTTTTTGAAATTATGACACATTGCCTAATAATTTAGAAACATCCATTAACAGTAATAAACGCCCGTCCATACGATAGATACCATTTGAAATATCCTGCCACACTTCATCCAACGTGGGTGGCGTATCTTTAATTTGGGCATTTTCAATGGAAATGACATCGGCAACTTTATCGATCATCAAACTATAAAGCTCATTATCATGCTCTACAACGACACTCATTGGTTTGGCATCGGACTCTAGTGTAGGCAAGCCTAGTTTTTTGCGAACATTAATTGCTGTGACAATGCGCCCACGCAAATTTAAAGCCCCAGACACTTCGCCTGGAGCAAGAGGGACACGCGTAAAATCCATATGCCTTAAAACATCTTGCACCTGCGTGACAGCAACGCCAAACATCTGGTCGGCAATGTGAATAATCAGATAATCTTGCGCCAGAACTTCCTCTGCATCCTTTAAAGCAACATCATTGGCCATTTTATGCAACCTCCACTTTCTGATCTTCTGCTTTTGCCTGTTTCAATGTATCGGATAAGGCGTTCAGCAAAGTCTCTCTATCAAATTTTGCGATGTAATCATTAAAACCTACGGTTTTGCCACGCTCACGATCCGACTCAGTATTATGAGAGGTCAGGGCAATCATTGGTATAGATGACCAGCGGCTATTTTGAATTTGTTCTGCGAATTGGAATCCATTGACGGTCGGCATTTCAATATCGCTGATAATGACATCGACGACCTCGCCGCCTTCTAATATCTCCATGGCTTCCATTGCCGTTTCGGCAACCACAACATGATACCCAGCCACCGATAAGATCGGTGCCAACATATTTCTGAAAAACGGGCTGTCATCAACAATCATTACTGATTTTGTTGTGCGCATTTCGTCCGTATCATTGTCAAAATCAACATCACCGTGATTATCAAACCAATCGTCATATGCCTTGGAAATATAATGTCCAACATTCACAATACCCGTTGCCTTTTCACGAATAATTGCAGATCCAAGCATTTGTTCGTTCGTTGATCCCATCTTCACGTCGACATGCTCTTCCAAAATATCCAGAATCTCAGTAACGACCAATCCCATTGATCGATCCCCGTCTGTGAACACCAAAACGGGTTGTTGCCCTTCTTTTTCGATGGTCATATTATGATCAAACGGAATAAGCGGCATCAACGACCCACGATATTGAATCACCATCTGATCATTTGAATATTCGATTTTTTCCAAATCAATATTTTCCAATCGGGAGACCAATTGTAACGGCACGGCCTTTGGCGTTCCGTCCACTCCGGAAAATAAAATAAGCGATGTTTTTTTCTTGGCGGATTGTGCCGCTTTCTTTTCTGTTTTTTCTTCGGCGTTGGACACATTGGCATCACCGGTCGACCGTGCAATGCCACCCGGGTCTAGAATCATGATCACCGTTCCATCCCCCAATATGGTATTACCGGAAAATAGTTCAATCTTATTCAAAATTTTGGCCACGGGCTTCACCACAATTTCTTCCGTATCATAAACGCGGGTGACGACAATGCCGAATGTATATCCACCCACCTTTGTCACCACAATATAATGATTATCATTGGCCGCCTGCCGTTGGTCATCATCATTATGACCATTTTGTTTATGTGATTGAATGCCCAAGAATTCATCCAGATAAACCAAAGGCAATAATTGATCCCGCAACCTG
>CAJXOI010000176.1 GCA_913057885.1 uncultured Micavibrio sp. | reverse complement strand
TACGCCGACGGCTTCACCCAACTCCGTCTGACTTAGCCCCTTAATGTCTCTATAAGCTTTAACGCGTAGTCCGATAATCCGGTCGCGGTCGTCTGGAGAGTCCTTTGTTTTTACATTTATTTTTGACATAGCAACTTCATCTTAATCATTGTGCTTATGTATGCGTTATGAGCATACAATCATATTCTAATTTACTTAATAAGCAGGATAGACCTTATTATATGTTTAACTCAAGCGCTTTTTAGAAAAACTGTACTCCAGACATACGCCAAGTTAACAACCTAGACTAAAGCATATATTATTTTATTTTGTCAAAGGTTTCGTTGTGATAAGGCCGAATTTGTTTAATGCAGTAACATCTGAGGTTTTGCCGTCTGGCGATATAATTGCACTTATTCCGTTTCCCGATAGTCGAAGCGCCAGAGAGCCAGTTTCCATGGCGCGAAAGATCATATGATCAAAATGTTGGTAAGGGCCTGCAGTGTGCCCAAACCACGCATCGTTTGTAAGGTTTAATAAGATTCTCTCTTCTGCCTCGTAATCTGCATAATGGCTAAAGATACTCTCGTAACATATAAGGGGTATAAATTGACCAAGAGGTGTGTCCAGGACCTCAGGTGGTGAGCCACTTTTGAAATTGTTAAAGCCAGTGATGGTATCTAGGCCAAAGGGCATGTATTCACCAAATGGAACGAGGTGGTGCTTATCATAGCGGGCAATAACCTGACCAAGCCTATCATAAACAATGATGGAGTTAAAATGATCTTGGTTGTCATTATAGGTCAGTACACCCGTGATCAAAATGGATTCCGGTGGTAAATCTGCTAAAAAATTCTGAAATTTGGTGCGGAATTGATCGTGGTTCAACAAATAATATGAAATTGCTGTTTCCGGCCATATTATGATGTGTGGTTTCGAATTGACAATGGCGCCAAGGCTTTTGTCGATATAACGGTCGAAGTTTCTCTTGATAAACTGTCGATCCCATTTTTCATTTTGTGGGATGTTGGCCTGAACCATAATAATGTTGTCAGGTGCGCTGAAATAATTGCTTTTAGTAATTGGTGCCGGGACAAAAGTGATAATAATTAAAGCCGCCACGTAATAAGTTCTAATTTTGTGTGAAAAAATCGCCGGCAGGCAAAATAATAGGATTGTCAGGGTATTTAGACCAAAAAAACCGATTTTTGGTAATAATGACATCAAAATATCTGTATTAACCCATGTATGCGCAGGTAAATTCCATGGAAATCCTGTAAAAAGGAACGATCTTGCAAAATCAGTGGCAATAATGGCGATTATAATAAAAAAAACGCTTATTAATTTCGACTTTATGTGTTTTTTAATAAAAAATAATGCTGTCCCAACGATGAAAAGTGGAAATAGTGATAATAAGATTGGTAATCCAACGAAGGAAAAGGGTAAAGCCCACCACCATCGCTCAAAATCAATGAACAGACTGGACGAAATCCAATAGAGTCCTGTCAAAAAATATCCGAAAAAGAATAGGAATGTCACAACACTCCCTTTTTTCCATTCATCACAATTGATGAGATAATAAGTCAGCGTCGCGTAACCCAACATCATGAGAGGCCATGCGTAAACAGGCGCCATAGCCAATGCCGACAGACAACCAAGGCAAAATATAATGGTTTTTGGATTATTATGCAGCGGTTGCGGCGTCACGGGCCTTGTCCAAATTCAATATTTTAAGACGGTTAATGCGACGTGGCCCCGCATCCAGAATTTCAAATTCAATGCCGTTTTCATGGCTAATGACCTCGCCACGAGCGGGAACACGCCCAGCGATAGAAAAGACCAGCCCCGCCAGAGTGTCAGCTTCCTCATGTTCCTCTTCCGAGAAAAATTGCCCAAACTGTTCTTCAAATTCGTCCAGCTCCACGCGACCTTCGGCCAAAATTGTTCCATCCGTACGCTCTATAAGAACATTATGCGTGGATGTATCGTATTCGTCTTCGATTTCGCCCATGATCGTCTCGATAACATCACCAAGGGTGACCAAACCGTCAATACCGCCATATTCATCGATAATTAACACCATATGTTTGCGTTTTTCCTTCATGAATAAAATCAGGTCGGACACGGGCATGGCAGGGGATACAATAGGAATTTCCCTAATCAGGTCTTTGATAACAACTGGCTCTCCCGCGGCTAATTGCGCCAAAACATCCTTGATATGAATTGTGCCAATCACGTCATCCAATTGATCCTGAAAAACGGGAAGGCGGCTATATTGCTTTTCAGACAATAACGTCATCAATTCTTCTTGGGTTGCATCGGCAGACACTGCAACAATATCGGCACGAGGGACCATTACGTCTTCGACCGTTTCTTCCTGAAGTTTAAGGATATTGGTGATCAAAGTTCGTTCGTGAGAATCAATAATAGGATGGCCATTTTCTGCGGCATCCTCATCGTGATCTTCCATTAAATCTTCAATGGCTTCTTTCAAAGACTGATTGTCACGCGAGCGGAGTATTTTTTTGAAAAGTGTGTTCATTATCTTATCGTGTATTTAAATATAGGGGTTTTTAATGCCGATGTCTGCTAAAATTTTAACTTCCAGAGATTCCATTTTTTCTGCCTCCGCATCATTTTCATGATCATGCCCTTTAAGGTGTAAAAGTCCGTGAATAACCATGTGCGCAAAGTGATGATAAAAATCTTTGTCTTGCTCCTTTGCTTCCTTGGTGATGGTTTCCAAAGAAATCGCAATATCGCCCAAATAATCATTTTCACCATCAGGGAAGGATAAAACATTTGTCGGTTTGTCTTTATTCCTGAAATTTCTGTTTAGCTGTTGAATATGGCCATCATTTGTCAAGAGAAGTGAAAACGCCTCGTCTTCTATAATTTTTTCCAGCCAATACGGTGTTACAGCATAGTGAAACCAGCCATCATCATCTATTGCGACGCTGGCGTTACGGATTTGAAAATAGTGATGATCTTCGAGGTCGTCTTCAGTCATATTTCTTTAGTGATTGCGCTAAATCATAGGCCTGAACGATTTGTGAAACAAGTTTATGGCGAATAACATCGCGGTTGCCAAATGTGATGACGCTCATTCCCTCAATACGGCGCAAAGTATCAAGTGCGTCTTTCAGCCCGCTTTTGACTCGCGGTGGCAAATCAATTTGTGTCGGGTCGCCGGTCACAATCATTTTGCTGTCTTCACCAATACGGGTTAGGATCATTTTCATTTGCATGGCGCTCGTATTTTGTGCCTCGTCCAAAATAATGACGCTGTT
>CAJXOI010000175.1 GCA_913057885.1 uncultured Micavibrio sp. | reverse complement strand
CAAAGAAGGCGTGAATGACAATCCGTTTGTGCATCGCCAAACACTGGCAAATGTTGTGCGTTTCACAACGCCCGAACTCTCTTCGCTTGAGAGTAAAATTGCGAAAGCGTCAGAAGTCGCCCTAGCGATTGAAATGGAGATTTTTGATCAATTGGTTGAAGAGGTGATAAAACTTGCTCCCCTCCTCACACAAAAGGCGCAGGCGATGGCGGCATTGGATGTGGCCTGTTCTATCGCGCAATTATCCATCGAGGAAGACTATGTCCGCCCCACACTTACTGATGGTGTTGAATTTGATATTCAAGGTGGGCGGCATCCCGTTGTTGAAAATGCCCTTAAAAAAGACGGTGAGCCATTCGTCGCCAACGATTGTGATTTAAGTGCGGATCAACAGTTATGGCTTCTCACAGGGCCGAATATGGCGGGTAAATCGACATTCCTGCGTCAAAATGCATTGATCGTGATTATGGCGCAGGCGGGATTTTACGTTCCTGCCTCCTCAGCGACCATAGGATTAACGGATAAAATATTCTCGCGCGTTGGGGCATCGGATGATTTGGCCCGTGGGCGGTCGACGTTCATGGTCGAAATGGTTGAAACCGCAGCAATTTTGAACCAAGCCACGAACCGATCCTTAGTCATTCTGGACGAAATTGGACGAGGAACCGCAACATTTGACGGCTTATCCATTGCGTGGGCAACATTGGAATATCTTCATGATCAGGTGCAATGCCGCGGATTATTCGCCACCCATTATCATGAATTAACGCGCCTAACGACACAACTTGACCGTCTGTCACCACATGCTATGGTCGTCAAGGAATGGAAGGGAGAAATCATTTTCCTGCACGAAGTGATAAGCGGCGCTGCCGATCAATCCTATGGCGTGCATGTGGCGCAATTGGCGGGAATCCCCGCCCCTGTCATAAAGAGATCAAAACAAATTTTGGATTTGTTACAACAATCTGAAACGTCTGGCGCATTGGCAAAATTGGCTGACGATTTACCGTTATTTTCATCAGTGGTTCAAGAGGCCGAAAATGAGGAAACATCGAACAAGGCCAATGCCGTGATTGAAGCCTTGGCAGGCATCAATCCAGATGACCTTAGCCCGCGTGAGGCTTTGGAGGCATTGTACCGGTTGAAGGGTCTATAAAAGGTCGGGCAACTTTTGTAAGATAGTGGTCAGGCAGACCACCGCTTGATTGAATGGTTATGCCATTATCCTCAATAAAATTTAACATCTGTGTTCTTTTGTGGTCTTCGCCTGTCGTGCGATCATAAAGCCATGGAAATATTTTTTCGCCTTCGATTGATAAATATCCGGATTGGCCAAACATAACGCCTATCATATAGATACCAAAAATTTCAGTGAGCAAACCTACACGCGTTTTCCCCTCTAATCCCTCAATGTGTTTTTGGGATTCAGGGTGCGTAGCGATATAACCTTCCCTTAACATTGCATTACGCAATTCTCGATAATCATAACAAAGAGCATTGATATATCCTACTAAATCGAGGGGTGTAATGCTTTTGTAGGCCATCCAATCCCGATCCGCATGTTTTATGAAATTTGCAGATGGCCTGAAATCTCTCATCGTGGGGTCTTCTGGCTCTTTTGGCAATGTCTTTTGAAATAAGGATGGGACAGGTTTCCTCGTTTCTCTTACAAAATGCCCTGCAATGTCAAAAATAATCTGATTGGCGGAATACGCCATATTTACCAAGGCCACGTGATGCATCCCGCGGAAATAGCCATGGATCGTTTCTGCCGTTAAGAGCTCGGCAACCTGAATTTTATCGTAATCAAAAGCGCTATAAATTTGCATAGCGTATGTCTTATAGATCATATATAAAATATGCAAATAATATTAGAGAAAAGATTGTACAAATTTCGCAGCTTGCTGCGATGGAGACTGGTCTTTATGACCGGATAACTTTGCACGTATGACGGATAAATCAGGGCAATCATATGTCTTAACAGCGTGTAATATATCATCGGAATTGCATCTGGATTGTAGGCATTCTGGAATAACCTGCCTCCCCTCCATAATATTCACTAGATGGGCAAATTTCACATGAACCAGATGTTGCAAAACCTTCCATGTCAAAGGGTTCATTTTATAGGCGATGATATGGGGGCATTCGGCAACCGCCAATTCCAAACCGACTGTCCCTGATGTAGCAAGCGTAAATGGCGCCGTCTTAAACGCCTCAAATCTATCCACGGGGGCTATATAGTCGATATCCATACCATAAAATTCTTCATCGATCATATCTTTGACATGAGGCAGCGCAACAATATACGCCTTAAGAGATGGATTCATCCCGCGCATTTTTTTAAATGTTTCCGCAAATACAGGGGCCATGCGTTTTACCTCTCCTACCCTAGACCCGGGAAGGATCAAAATATGATCGTTTGTGCGTGTTTTTTGCCCCTGCGTAATTGTTTCAACAATCGGATGACCGCAATAATCCGCACGAAGGCCATAAGGCTCAAAATATTGTGGTTCAAAAGGGAACAAGCAAATCAGCCCGTCATATAATTTGGCCATTTTTTTGGCTCTTCCCTGGCGCCACGCCCACACCGTTGGGGCAACATAATGAATAAATTTAGTTTTGGCACACAGTGGTCTTACGGCCTTTACAACACGTTTACAAAAATCGGGGGAATCAACTGTGATTACCAAATCGGGTTGTTTTTGTGCAATATCCGTCACGGTTTGATTAATACGCTTCATAATCTTTGGCAGACGCGGCAGAACTTCAAAAAGTCCCATTACCGATAAATCCGTCATTGGAAAAAGGGATGGTAATCCCTGTTCCTGCATTGATTGGCCCCCAATTCCATGAAAATCAAATTGTCCAGCCTGGTTGAGGGCCTGCATTAAGCGACCACCCAGAATATCGCCGGATTCCTCGCCAGCGATTATATATATGGTTTTATGATTCGACATTCACCGCCTCTATAAACAAACTGTTCTTGTCAGCATAATCGATAACGTCGGATTGATCGACCACAAACACAGAATCCGCCTGAAGTATCATGCCAGCCGCCTTTTTATTATGCAGGGCCTGAATTGTCTTAAGTCCAACCGTTGGGCGATCCAAATCAGGGTCTTGATGCGGTTTTGTCATTTTCACAAGGACAGAGCCTTCGCGCGCATGGTTTTCAATCAATGCCGTTGTCCCATCGCGCGTTTCGTATGAATAAGTGCCATCAGAATGATAAAGAATGGATTGTCCTTTATCTTCTGCGCCATAGCGTA
>CAJXOI010000174.1 GCA_913057885.1 uncultured Micavibrio sp. | reverse complement strand
AATCATAGTCCTGATAAATCAGAGCTACTGCAATTGGAACCAGCAATACAAAGCCGAAATAAAATAAAATTAATCCCAAAGCGTTTGTTATGTAATTAGTTCTCATTTTTTACTTCTTCGCTATTTTCACTGCCATGGTTTTTACCAGATTTTTATAGAAGAAGTCAAAGCCAAAGGATTATTGCATAAAATTCTTCATCTCGTCCCGGTCTCTGATGCGAACGGTGACCGGAATTTCGCCTGCATCTTCAAAGATGGCGACACCCTCAAACGTCTCGCCAGCGGTCATATCCTTTTTAAGGTCAAACAACATGACATGGTCACTCATAGGCTTTAGCGTGATTGTACCACCATTAGGTGCGATATTAAATTCATTCACACGACGCATGCGCATAATGTTATTGGACATTTTCATGGTGTGTAATTCGGTGCGGCCTGAAACTTCATCGGCCGTAAATTTAATCATACGATCACCAGCTTCAGTTGTATTTCTAACAGTCATAAAGACTGCGGCAGCCGGAAAATCTTTAGGTGTGGCAAAACTATAGGCATCAGTAATTGTGACCGCCTGTTTTTGGGGGAGGCATCCCGCTATTAAAAGCGGGATGCCTAAAATGACAAATTTAAATAGGTTCATAATATTAGTATTTTACCGAACATCCATAAGGTTGTGTAGAGGAAACTTCAACCTCTTCACCCGCGGCGACGGCTTCCCACGCGGATTTGACATAGTTCGTGGCCGTGGCAATACCATCTTGTTTAAAGGACGGGTCCGAATCAATCGCGCCTGCGTAAACAAGTGTGCCTTCACCATCGATAACATACATGTGGGGTGTTGTTTTTGCGTGGTACATTTGGCCAATTTCGCCACTTTCGTCTAGAATATAAGCTGATCCGTTAAATCCAAGATCGCTCATTTTTTCATTCGCGATTTCGGCAGTCATATGCCCTTGCTTGCCTTCTGCAGCAGAATTGATACTGATCCATACTGCACCTGTTTCGGTGGCTTCGGCTTGTAAGGATTGCATATTGCCGCTGTCATAATGCTTTACGACATAGGGGCATTCAGGGTTATTCCATTCCAAAATGACGGTTTGCCCACGGAAATCTGTAAGTGTATGCTCCACACCTTGAATATCAGTCGCGGTAAAAACCGGTGCCGGTTCGCCAACTGTGGCAGCCATAGCCGATGTCCCTGTCCATAAAACAAGTGCAGATGTTAAGAGTAGTTTTTTCATTGTTCGTTTTCTCCTTTTAAAGTGTTTAAAACAATTTCGGGTCTTAAAATTTGCGGCAAAACTAAGGGCGCAGGGCGCGCGTCACTTCCAACCGCAGGTCCATAATAAACATAGAGCGGCACACCATTCCGTCCATAGGATTCTAGATATTGTGTGATGTGATCATCTCGATTGGTCCAATCTCCCTTTAAATATAGGACATTATGCGCGTCAAAGGCATCCTGCACGCTATCACTTGAGAGAGACGTACGCTCATTGACCAAACAGGTAATGCACCACGCCGCGGTCATATTCACAAAAACCGGCCTTTGGGGTTCGTCTTTAAGGATAACACTCAATTTTTGAGAATCAAAAGCAACATAGTCAGACTCTGTCTTTGGTGCCAGGACAGAGGCGTACATCACGAATAATGCCGTTAAAATGAGGGTAAACATACCGCGCCAGATTTTTGATGAGGTGGCTTTGAATAACCAGATTAAAAACCCAATGGTAAGAAATAATCCCAATACATATAAAACGGCCAAGTTTCCTGCCTGTTGATCCAATACCCATACCAACCAAACGGCCGATGCAAACATGGGAAAGGACAAAGCTTGCTTAAAAGTATTCATCCATGCGCCTGGTTTGGGCATGATTTTTTGTGCCGTGGGAATAAAGCTAAGCAGCAGGTATGGAAACGCCAAACCCAATCCTAAAAATCCAAATACACATAAAGATACAAATGCACTTTGCGTCAGGGCGTATCCAATAGCTGAGGCCATAAATGGCGCTGTGCATGGCGTTGCGACAAGTGTTGCCAACGCCCCTGTGAAAAAGGATGACCGTGCGTCGTTGCCGCTGGTTAATTTTGATCCGATGTTGACAAATTTCCCGCCAACATCAAACACGCCCAAAAGATTAAGACCAATGACAAACAATAAGGTCGCCAGAGCGGTCACAACAAATGGATTTTGTAATTGAAATCCCCATCCGATTGTTTCACCCGCACCTTTCAGGGCAATCAATAACCCGGCAATCAACAGGAAGGATAGAACAATCCCGGCTGTGTAGGCCAAGCCACTGGCACGGGCGTGCTTGCGGTCTTTGTCCGATAATTTGACCAGCGATAATGCCTTCATCGATAAAACAGGAAATACGCACGGCATCAAATTTAGAATTATGCCACCTAAAAAGGCAAAGGCGATCATGAGAATAAAAGATGTGTGCGGCGGTTCATCGACGGGCGGTGTTAATGCCGCCATTTCCGCGATAACTTCGTATGATGCATTATTTGCCTTCAGAACAAATCGTGTGTCTTTAACGGTGGTTATATCACGGTCGCCTGCGGCGGCAGAAAATGTCACGGCCTCTTCGCCCACATCGCTCATGATTGTGGCGGTGGTTTGAATGATACCCCAGTCATAAGGGTAAATTTCAACATCGGTGAATTGTTGACGCATGTTTTCAGGAATCGCAACGGTTAAAAACGTATTGCCATCCGATTGACTCAGGACGGCTCTCCATTCCTGTGGTTGCGGCATGTCAGATTGCGCCATTTCAAAAATGACGTCATTCATTCTTACACCATCATTTCCGATTGGTAATTTAATGGCGATGTCTTGTCCTTCGGGGATGCATATTTCTTCGCACACAAGCCACGTTGCCGACCCTTCCAACGTAACGTAATTACCGTCATAATTTTCGGGGATCAAAACACTTTGGGTATAAATCGGTGCGCCTTCATATCCGAAATTGACCAACGGATCATAATAAATTCTCTTTGGCGTTGGAAAACTAATATCGCCAATTTGAACACCCTCGGGCACTGTCCAGTCAATCATCAAGGGCTCGCCGGAATCACCAGCGTTATACCAATAGGTATGCCATCCATCGCGTATATTTTGCCGAATCGCAAGGTCGATCGTTTCACCTGGCTCAACCGCGGTTTGTGAAGGGAAAATTTCCAAATATGCATTGCGGTCACCTTGTTGCGCGATGGCAGGGAAGGCCGTAAGGCATATTAGGGTAAGAAGGGCAAAAAGACGCATTTTTATATTTTTATGAAGAGTGGTTATTGATGAATT
>CAJXOI010000173.1 GCA_913057885.1 uncultured Micavibrio sp. | reverse complement strand
GATACCGTTTTGAGCGCGGCGTTGACCCGGAATTTTTACCCACGGCGATTGATTTAGCAACGCAGATGATTTTGGATTTATGCGGTGGAGAGGCAGGAACAGTTGTCGGAGCAGGAAAACCCATTGATTGGCGCCGTAACTATTCTTTTGACCCCGTTCGCACTGAAAAACTAACAGGGGTTAGTATTCCCGAGCAAGAGCAGCTTTATATCCTTGGCTCCCTGGGTTTTGGCATTGATGGCCAGTCTTCGCCCTACACGGTTCAGGCACCGTCATGGCGCCATGATATTGATGGCAAAACCGATCTGATCGAGGAAATCATCCGTATTCATGGTTATTCCACGATTGAAGCAACGCCGGTTGTGCGCGAGGGTGATTTAACCGCAGATGCTCTGTCGCCGCACCATCGCATACGGATGGCCGCTGGGCGGACATTGGCCGCACGTGGAATGCAGGAATGTATCACATGGTCATTCATGGATAATGGTCTGGCGCGTGATTTTGCGGGTCATGATATTGCACCCTCTCTTGTGTTGACCAACCCTATTGCGGAACAGATGGATACAATGCGCCCCTCTGCGTTACCCAATTTGATTCAGGCGGCGGCCCGTAATGCCGATCGTGGGTATCCGAATGCGGCGTTATTTGAAATCGGCCCTGTTTTTCATGGCGTAGAACCCGATCAACAACCCCTCGTTGCGGCCGGTGTACGCCATGGCGTACAGGAACAAAAACATTGGGCGTCCCCTGATGTGTCCCGTCCTGTCGATGCCTATGATGCCAAGGCAGACGCATTAGCCGCCATTCAGGCGGTGAACCCGTCTCTAAACCCGCAAATTTCAACCGATGATATCCCGCCCTTTATGCACCCTGGGCGATCTGGGGTTTATCGTTTGGGCAAAAATATTTTGGCCGTATTTGGTGAAATTCACCCGATGATTTTGGAAACAATTGACATTCCCGCGCCTGTGGTGGCGTTTGAGGTGTATTTGGAAAATATCCCCGCCGCGAAAAAAGGTGGCGCATCAAAATCGTCTTGGACGGTTAGCACTTTACAACCTGTGACCCGTGATTTTGCCTTTATGGTGGATCAGGATGTGACCGCCGATGCAATTGTCGGTGCGGCCACCAAGGGCGCTGGAAAAATGATGCAGGATGTGCGCATTTTTGACGTTTACCAAGGCAAAGGCGTGCCCGAAGGGCAAAAATCCATTGCCGTGGCTGTGGAGTGGTTGCCCGTTGAAAAAACATTGAAGGATGATGAGATTGAGGCCATGGCCAAAGCGGTTATTGACCAAGTAACATCCAAAACGGGTGCAACGTTACGCGGTTAATTATTTTCCTTTTTGGAAATATGCGCTACACTTAAATCATGCTATCAAAACGTCTTGAACAAACTCTTCACAATGCCCTGAACTGCGCGACGGAATTGGGGCATGAATTCGCCACGCTTGAACATCTTCTCTATGCTTTGACCGACGACACGGATGCGCGGTCGGTGATGCGCGCATGTGGTGTTGATTTATCCATTTTACGCGAAGACCTTGAGGGATATTTCAATGATGAAATGGCCGATTTAAAAAGCGAAGACAAGATAACTGAATCCAAACCTACAACGGGGTTTCAAAGGGTGTTGCAACGCGCTGCTATTCATGTGCAATCTTCGGGGCGCGAGGAGGTGACGGGCGCCAATGTATTGATCGCCCTGTTTTCCGAACGGGAATCGCATGCGGTTTATTTCCTTGGGAAACAGGAAATGACGCGGTTTGATGCGGTGAATTATGTGTCCCACGGTATTGCCAAGGTTGAGGGGGATCATGGGTTTCATACCGCTCCTGCCGAGGATTCCGAAGTCGAAGAAGAAAATGAAGAGGTGAAAGCCGGTAAAGATGCGCTCAAGGCCTATTGTGTGAACCTGAATGACCGTGCGGAAAAGGGTAAGATTGATATGCTTGTCGGGCGGGATCAGGAGGTCAACCGCACCATCCAGATTTTATGTCGCCGATCGAAAAATAATCCGCTTTATGTCGGTGACCCTGGGGTTGGGAAAACGGCGATTGCCGAAGGGTTGGCGAAACGTATTGTCGATGGTGAAGTGCCCGAAGTGTTGAAAAACGCCGTGATTTATTCTTTGGATATGGGGGTGTTATTGGCGGGAACGCGTTATCGCGGGGATTTTGAAGAACGTCTTAAGGCCGTGATTACCCAAATTGAAAAACAACCTGATGCGGTTTTGTTTATTGATGAAATCCACACCGTGATTGGTGCAGGTTCGACCAGCGGTGGGTCGATGGATGCATCGAACCTGCTAAAACCTGCCCTTGGTCGCGGGACAATCCGGTGTATCGGGTCAACAACGTATAAGGAATACCGCAACCATTTTGAAAAGGATCGTGCCCTTGTCCGTCGTTTCCAAAAAATCGATATTGTTGAACCGTCCATTGATGACACGGTGAAAATTTTATCGGGGCTTAAAACCTATTTCGAAGAGCATCATGGCGTGGAATATACGCCCGAGGCAATCCGCTCGGCGGTGGAATTGTCAGCGAAATATATCGGTGATCGCAAATTGCCTGACAAGGCGATTGATATTATTGACGAGGTCGGCGCGGCGCAAAAGCTTTTGCCCGAAGACACGCGCAAAAAACAAATTGAGGTCGAAGATATTGAACAGACTGTATCCGTCATTGCGCGTATCCCACCTAAAAGCGTTTCCAAAAATGACCGTGAAAGCATCAAGAATTTGGAACGTGATCTTAAAACAATGGTGTTTGGGCAAGACGGAGCGATAACGGCCCTATCCGATGCAGTGAAAATGGCACGCGCAGGATTGCGCGACCCTGAAAAACCCATTGGGTGTTATTTGTTCAGCGGTCCAACAGGTGTGGGGAAAACCGAAGTTACAAAGCAATTAGCCAAAACAATGGGCGTTGAGCTCAAACGTTATGACATGTCGGAATATATGGAACGGCATGCCGTGTCACGCTTGATTGGTGCCCCTCCGGGTTATGTCGGCTACGACCAAGGCGGATTGCTGACCGATGCGGTGGATCAAAACCCGCATTGCGTGGTGTTATTGGATGAAATTGAAAAGGCGCACCCAGATGTGTTTAACCTGTTATTGCAGGTGATGGATTACGGGAAATTAACCGATAATAACGGCAAAACCGTTGATTTCCGCAATGTTGTGTTGATCATGACCACTAATGCAGGTGCGGCGCAATTGGCCAAGGCGCCAGTCGGGTTTACCCAAGATCAACGCACGGACGAGGATAAAGAAGAGATTAACCGCCTGTTTACACCGGAATTCCGCA
>CAJXOI010000172.1 GCA_913057885.1 uncultured Micavibrio sp. | reverse complement strand
AATTCTGCGCGGCGTCCCTCATAGGCAAGCGTCGCCAAGGAATCAATCACATCAAATCCGCCAGTATTTGACCCAAAATTACTCTCAATGCCCCATAGTGCAACAATATATTGCGGTTGCACGCCATAGGCCGCGCCAACGCGGTCAAGGATTGCGCGATGCTTACGGAATTCATGCCGCCCTTGATTGATCCGTTGGGCGGAGACAATCCGATCTTTATATTGGGCGAATGTCATTTTGGATTCGGGCTGTTTGCGATCCAACTCGATCACACGCGGTAAAAATCGCGCATCAGCAAAGGCGGCATTTAATGTTGCGGGGGAAATACCTTCCCTGCCAGCCTTGGCCTTAAATTCGGACAGCCAAGCCTTATATCCAGCCTCTGTCTGGGCAAAAACGGATGTTGAAAATCCAATAACACATAAAAAAGCAAGAAAATATTTCATGGAAGCAGTCTAACCAATTTACATTTCCGATCAAGAGTGCTAAAACGCTTTTCAGCTGATCACGGCTCATGCGGACAGTTGGCAGAGCGGTTGAATGCACCGGTCTTGAAAACCGGCAAGGGTGCAAGCCCTTCCAGGGTTCGAATCCCTGACTGTCCGCCATCACTTTGCACATAAACTAAATTATTCAATGGTTTCAATATGTTATAAGTGACTGAAAAACTTCAAAACAGAGATTTCTCAGCCCCCTTAGAGGTTTTGATAATCAGTTATCCACAGGCCGAACCGCTGTAATCCTTGCCTATAAAGACTTTGCTGAGTCCCCCTAAAATAATGTCAAATTAGGAATTTATCCTTACGCAGCCTCGTTTAGCCGAGTCCTACCAAAATGAGAAGTTTTGAAATTTCGGCAGAGAATTGGAGATTCAGGCATATTTTGAACCTTAACTTCCAAAGAGTGACAGCATGAAAACTAGTTGGCTTAAGCAAGCAAAACTATTACACTGGGACACTTGAAAAACGATTTATTAAATCCTTACAACACTAACACGTAATATTTCAAAGACTTGAAGCATCCATGAACAAGAAAGAAATTAGTTTTTCAACACGTATTCTTCGCAAGCAAGATGATCTTCCGCGTTACATCGTAGTTAAACCGGAGTACGTTTCAGGTCAAACAGCCGCATTTGCAGCAGATATAATGTTAAACGATGTGGGTCCCTTCGAGCGAAATATACGGCCGTGGGGGAAAGGTTCAGATGTCTTCTTCTTCAATCTGACCGAACCGCAATGCGCTAAAGCCAAACTAAATACTAACGACGAGTGTGTTGTTACAATAATTCCCAAACTATAGTAAGACAGCATTCATTATGCCTATTGTTTTTTACATCAGATGAACAAGTTTAATTTTAAGTCGCTCTGCATAGCAGGTGAAAAGCTTAACTCTATCGAGAGTTTGAATCCTTGCAATGCCTTACATGGCGACCTAAAATTAAACTAGAAGCAAAAAAGCCTTTATTTTCAATACCCCAGAAAAATGGAGTCTAGTTGAAAATAGGTCGCTCTGCTCCGCCATTTCAACAAAAAAACCGCCCTCGGGCGGTTTTTTGTTGGAAAAGTTGGATGGTGTGATTTGAGCCCGTCAAAAGGGTTCGACAAAAAGCTTAATGAGCGCACCGCGAGAATTTAGCGTTTGCAACTTTGACCAAGCCTTCGGCGAAGGTCAAAATAATCCCTGACTGTCAGCCATTTTTTTACCTGCTAAACAATCCCCGAATACCCTCAACGGCTTCGTTGATGCGTTGTTCAATTTTGCCAAGGCCCGGAATATCAACACCGCTAAGAGCTTGGCTACGTCTGGCCTGACGCTCCGCCTCGGATAAATAGCGGGATATAATAACGGCAAGGGCGTCACCGGCGTGTGTATTACCGCCCTGACCAATATTGGAAAACCGCATTGGCGGCATGGTAAAGGACGCAATATCCCGATCCAAAAACGCGACATGCGATTCAATCACGGATGTATCAATGACCATTTGGTTAACGATCACGCGGACTTTTTCTTCTGCGGTGCTATCCGATGCTTGTTTTTGATTGTCGATCGATTGCTTTAAATCAGCCAGATTCAGCCCATTTTCATTGATTTCCAAAATAACACGCCCGCCATGCACATTAATATCCTTGAACGCGATCAATTCCTGTGATGCCGTATCCAAAGTAATCGACACGGTATCAGTGGTCATCACGTGTGGTTGTTTGAACCCGTCTGGATTGGCAATTTTGATACCACGAATGGTGACCGTTCGATCAGAAAGAGAGATATTCATGCCATCAATATCAACCGCAACGCCAAGGGCATTCGCGGCAATTTTTTCTGCCTGACGCGTGATCATGGATTCCAAATTGAGATAAAGATACAACCCACCACCAATGAGCGCGACAAAGACTAAAATAAGGATGCTGTATTTTTTGAGATATGATGTCATTGCGTATCTCTTAATAATAAAAAAATGGTCGAGATGGAGGGATTCGAACCCCCGGCCCTCTGGTCCCAAACCAGATGCGCTACCAGGCTGCGCTACATCTCGATCACGACAAAGGTTTTATCACTATTGTACCGCCGATTGCAAGCATTCTTCTGTGGCATTCGTCAATAATGTCGCGCCAATTTCAATGCCAAGTTCCTTTGCAAGGCCACCATTGATCTCCAACACAGAACAAACTTTATTGGAAGGCCCTCTTGGCGTTTCATCATGGGGTTGTGCGTTATGTTCTATATAAATCAAACGGTTTTGCGCATCGAAAAACAGCATATCAAGCGGAATAAGCGTGTTTTTCATCCAAAATAAAACCCGATCAGGTTCTGGATAAACAAATAACATGCCTTCATCCTTTGGCATTTCCTCCACAAACATCAGGCCCTTTTCCTTTTCTTTAGGGTCATGCGCAACATTTACGGAAAAACTATGTTGCGTCCCATCTGCGGTTTCAATCGTCACATTTTGCGTTTGTTCGCCTAGGCAGGCAGTTAAACCTACCAAGACGAACAAAGCTATGAAAGTGTTTTTAGTGTAGGTAAACATATTCAATGTATATATGCGCAATAACGATTGTGGCAAGCATTAACGGGAAACCCAGCTTTAAAAATTTCATAAATGAAATGCGGTTTCCTGATCGCTCGGCAAAAGAGGCAACCATCACATTGGCCGATGCCCCAACCAATGATCCATTGCCCCCAAGGCATGCGCCAAGAGACAACGCCCACCAAATTGGCAAAATGGCTTCATGCCCACCCAATTTTCAACCGCCCCCCCATCCGCCGTCTGAACGGAACTCTACCCCGCAACCCATGGCGCACCTGCGGTTCTCC
>CAJXOI010000171.1 GCA_913057885.1 uncultured Micavibrio sp. | reverse complement strand
GACCCCGCGTTTATAATGAAAATGAATATCGGCCACAATCGGCACAGTGACCTCGGGAATAATCTGTTTTAATGCGGCGGAGGATTCTTCGTCGGGGCACGACACACGCACAATATCCGCCCCCGCAATTTCCAAATCACGAATTTGCTTAATTGTGGCGGGCACATCATGGGTGATGGTGTTGGTCATGGATTGCACGGTAATCGGCGCATCCCCGCCCACGGGGACACCGCCAACCATAATTTGGCGAGATTTACGGCGGTCAATCATCCGCCAAGGTCTGTGCATCATGTGGTTTTCAATAGCCATGGATTTTATTTAATAGTTTAACCGTCTCTTTGCAACCTCAAAGCCTGCACAGATAACGGACGCATTTGCACAGGCGATGGATCAACCCCCAAAACACCAATTTTTTGACCGTCCAGATAAACCTCAATGGCTGAACCTTTACTGGTGCTGATTAAAATATCCTGATTTTCCGACAGATAAATGACATCCCCTGTATTCAAACTTTGCGACATCATTTGTTCACCACTATTGACCAAGCGAATATCAACGTCGGCTGAGTCATTAAGTTTTAAAACAAGCGCCGCCTGAAGCGGATCAACGCCGTATGATTGCCCGCCATCACCAGGGCGGATAATCAAATCCATCGGTTCATCGGCATTGGTGGAAGTGTTAGCAGCAGGCACAAGCATCGCCTCATCTTGATCTTGTTGTTCCATCAAAGTTTGCGGCACTTCGGGAACGCGTAATTGGTCTTCCGGATCAGACGGGGATAAAAGCCACATCACAATCATCACGATCATCGTAATGATCCCGCCCAAAACAATTAGTCCGCCAACAAAAATCGGGATAAGTTGTGCGTTTTTGCCGACAAGCTCGCGCGTATTGATTTCTTTACCCTCTGCACGAATAAATTCTTTATGCTCGTCCACCTGTTTTTTTCCATAAGCTTGAATTTTAAACAAATAAGCCATTTTCTCATTATCAAGCCCCAACACATCGGCATAGGCACGAACAAAGCCCACGGCATAAACCTTTTGGGGTAAAGTAGCATGATCATCATTTTCAATCGCAGTCAGATGGTCGGACCCGATATTTAGATGCAACGCGATGTCGGGCAAATTATATCCCTGGGACTCACGCGACTTCCTAAAGATTTCGCCCACGGTCATGCCCTGAAACTCATCCAGTGTCTTTTTATCCTGTTGCGATAAATTGGCCATGGCGAGAAATTTAGCAGGAAGAGACTGATCCGCAAAGTTATTTTATCTTGGCGACAATGCGGGTTATTGCTATGAAAGATCTATGACGAACGCAGAAATTGAAAAATTTGAACATATGGCGGATCAATGGTGGGATATCAAAGGCCCGTCAAAACCCCTTCACAAACTGAATCCAACGCGACTTTCGTATATCAAACACCAAATTCGTGATCATTTCCCCAAAAAAGACATGTCCAAGCTATCCATCTTGGACATTGGGTGTGGCGGTGGCCTTGTGTGCGAACCTTTGGCAAGGACGGGCGCAAAAGTCACGGGCATCGATGCGGGGGAAAAGGCAATTGATGTTGCCAAGGCTCATGCCAAGGAAAACGGATTGGACATCACATACAAATGTGAAACATCTGACGCCCATAATGGACAGTATGATGTCGTGTTAGCGCTCGAGATTATCGAACATGTTGATGCCATTGAAGCCTTTGTACAATCGGCAGCCTCCCACGTTAAAAAAGGCGGATTAATAATTTTTTCCACTTTGAATCGGACACCAAAATCATTCGCCATTGGTATTATTGCGGCAGAGTATTTGCTACGCTGGTTACCGCGTGGAACACATGATTGGAACAAATTTGTCAAACCGTCGGAATTAGCAGAGCAATTGGAAAAAAACGGTTATGATATCCAAAATATAAGTGGCTTAATCTATAACCCATTACTTGATCAATTCTCTATATCCAATCGAGATATTGAAGTGAATTATTTTTTAAGTGCATCGCACAAAAAATAAGGCTGGGAATTAAGTACGATTCACCTATTCTTATAGCTATGGAAACAAGTACAATCTTTTTTATCTTAATGCTGGCAGCCATGACCCTCACAGCTATCGCTCTTGTGGTCGGCATTGTCGTTATGGGTAAAGGCGGCGAAGCCAATATTAAATACGGCAATAAATTTATGCGCGCCCGCGTCATTTTTCAGGGCATGACACTTGTTTGTTTTGCCCTTTTTATCTTAACCTCGACTTAACAACTTGATATTAAAATAGAAACAGAACCATGAAAATCCTTACCCCTGTTAAACGAGTAATCGATTACAACGTTAAAGTCCGCGTCAAATCTGACAATACGGGCGTTGAGACCGCCAATGTTAAAATGTCCATGAACCCGTTTGACGAAATCGCGGTTGAAGAGGCCGTAAGGTTGAAAGAAGCAGGCACAGCAACGGAAGTTGTCGCCGTTACGATCGGTGAATCAAAATGCCAAGAAACACTCCGTACCGCCATGGCGATGGGGGCGGACACTGCAATCCATATCGAGACCGATACCGTTGTCGAACCATTGGACGTTGCAAAAATTTTAAAGGCCGTTGTCGAAGAACAATCACCTGATATGGTCATCATGGGCAAACAGGCTATTGATGACGATTCAAATCAAACAGGTCAAATGCTCGCCACATTGTTGGGATGGGGCCAAGCAACATTTGCATCCGAAGTTGTCATTGAGGATGGCGCTGCCAAGGTCACTCGTGAAATTGATGGCGGGTTACAAACATTATCCGTTAAAACACCGTGCATTATCACAACAGATTTGCGATTAAACGAGCCACGCTATGCATCCCTGCCGAACATTATGAAGGCAAAGAAAAAGCCGTTAGAGACAAAATCACCATCCGATTATGGAGTTGAGATTAAAACACGCGTTACAACTCTGAAAGTTGAAGACCCGCCCGAGCGTGAGGGCGGCATAACCGTTCCGGATGTTGATACATTGATTGATAAATTGAAAAACGAAGCGAAAGTGATTTAAGTGTTCCAAAAGGCCAGAGATGATTTCAGAAAAGGGATGGAGATTGCGGCAGATATAGATGGATGCCGACCAAGATTGGTTGCCTTTTTTTATATGATCGCAAACCCTGAAAGAAAAAGAGTTTTTGCCCAAAATGTCAAACTTGTCAAAGCATTAAACGCAAAATAATTACAGAAGGAAAAACCATGTCAATCCTTGTCATTGCAGAACATAATAATAGTGAAATTTCAGATGCCACCCTATCCACAGTGACGGCGGCCAAAGAATTTGGTGGGGAAATTACTATGCT
>CAJXOI010000170.1 GCA_913057885.1 uncultured Micavibrio sp. | reverse complement strand
GGCCGGGTTAGAGGAAATCAAATCCATTCATGAAAAGGTCGTCAAAAATTTAAAAATGGCACAAAGCCTGTTTTTGTCCAGCGACCCGGCCCTCGCCAAACAATTGCTTAGCTATAAAAAAGGGTTGAAGGTTGCGGAAAATAAATCCGCCAAAAACCATATCAAACGACTTCAGGAAGGGTTACCGCAAACCATGTCGACATCAGGGATGCATATGGATGTTATCCGCGATTACCGCCGCGTGAATACTTATATATCCTCTATCGCTTATACCAGCCTAGAAACCAAGAAGAAATAAATTGACATAAATATATTTTGTATGTTAGATCTGCCTCATGTTATTAGGGCAAAGCATACACAAAACGGATTCAAAAAACCGACTGAGTATTCCCGCAAGAATCAGAAATACCTCTGACTTTACAAAGCAACATTATATCCGCTATCACGAAATGGGCTTTCTTGAGGTTGGACAGCTAGAAGACTTTGAAGATTTGAATGATACGTTTATGGCCTATGCCGCCCCTTTTTACGATATTTTCAAAACACCCGACGCAAGCGGACGTGTCGTTATTCCAGAACACCTTATGAGTATGATAAGAGACACAGGGGATGACAGCCTTATGATCTTTGGGCGTGGGAAAACCTTTGGAATATGCTCGCCGCGCCAATGGCCAAGTATACAAGAGCAATTCAAGCAAAAAATTCAGAAATTATCGCGTCAGCCCGAATAAATCCTTTGGATCGTCAGGAAGCGCCAATAAATCCAGATTTTCGGTAAAATCTGTATCCTTTGTCATCGCATATATGGCTCGAAGAGCGGAAAAATCCTCGATAGCAAAACCCACAGAGTCAAACACTGTAATTTGTCCCTCTGATTGTCGTCCATCACTCTGGCCATCAAACACGCGCCAGATTTCGGTAATAGAATGATCTTTATTTAACTGTTGAATTTCTCCTTCAATCCATGTTTGTTCGGCATATTCAACAAAGATGTCGGATTTTAACAGAATGGATTTCTCCAATTCTGTTTTGCCAGGACAATCACCCCCGATGGCATTAATGTGAATCCCCTGCCCCACCATGTTTTCGGTCAGGATTTTGGCATTTTTCTTGTCGGCAGTACAGGTCGTGATAATATCCGCGCGTTTCACCGCACCAGGCGTATCAGCGCATCGCGTAATAGTAAATCCCTGCCCTTCCATATTGCGTTCGAATTTATCCATAGCTGCATCATCAAGATCATAAATTCTAAGATCAGTAATACCCATTAACGCCTTAAAGGCATGGGCCTGAAATTCAGCCTGACATCCCGTACCGATCATCGCCATTACCTTTGATGAATCACGCGCCAAATATTTTGCGGCCAACGCACTCATTGCCGCGGTACGGATTGCAGTCAGGATGGTCATTTCAGCCATAAAAAACGGATAGCCCGTTTCAACATCTGCCAAAACACCAAATCCGGTGACAGTCTGCTTCCCCAATGAAAAATTCGATGGATGACCGTTCACATATTTGAAGCCGTAGGTCTCCGCATCAGATGTTGGCATCAGCTCGATCACTCCAAGCGCAGAATGCGTTGCTATGCGCGGCTGCTTATCAAAGTCATCCCACCGTTTAAAATCATCTTCAATCGCCCGAGCGATTTGAATCGTTAAATCGCCGACCCCCCTTTTTTTTATCAGGGAAATCATGCTATCGACTGAAACAAATTGAATCATGGAATAATCGTAACACGTCATTCCAATTGAGCGAAGTGAATAGAGGAATCTTAAGATCCCTCGACTTCGTTCGGGATGACGATATAATGCAAAGCATGTCAAACATTGTGAATTTTAAAAAACCTCGAAAAAAAACAGATCCCCAAAAATCACCACGGCAACCCTTAATTAATTTGCCTATTGCAACAAAATGTTTGTTGATTGCAATGATTATCATTCATGCCGCAATTGGAATTTTTGCGGACAATCCAGATATTGCCTATATCTATCTTAATTACGGCTATATCCCCGCCATATGGACAGGAAATTCTCCTTATGGCTTTGATTTCAATGCGCTGGTCAGCCCCATTACATATGTCTTTTTACATGGTAGTTTGATGCATATTGTAATGAACGGTGCCATGCTAATGGCCTTTGGCGCGGGGGTAGAACAATGGATGGGCGCCAAAAAATATCTGATCTTTTTCTTTTTGTGCGGCATTGTCGCGGTTATGGTTGAAACATTAATCTATCCCTACTCCGGCAATCCGGTTATTGGGGCATCAGGAGCACAAAGTGGCCTTTTCGCCGCGATACTAATTTTATTACAATCACAGGGGCGCTTACCCACGGGAAAATACGGCATTTGGCCATTTGCGGCGTTTTGGATTGGCCTATCGATTTTATTTGGGTTTTTAGGCGGTGCCATGATGGGCGGACAAATTGCATGGGCAGCGCATTTAGGAGGATTTATCGCCGGATTTGCGTTATTAAAATTAAAATATTTTACATGCCCTCAATAACCTTGCGGCGGGTCTCGTCAATCATGCGACGTTGCTCTTCATTGGTGTCATCGTAATAATCCACGGCGCGCTGCCACATATATTTGGCCTCTAACTTACGCCCTACCTTCCAATAAGCATCACCCAAATGCGCGTTGATGACCATGTGATAAGGACGCAACATTGCCGCACGTTCCAGATACCTTATCGCGGCTTTATACTCGCCCATACGATAGAGTATCCAACCCATGGAATCGATAATATAGGCATCGGTCGGTGCCGCCATTAACGCCATTGAGATCATTTCCTTGGCCTTTTCCAAATTGATATTTTTATCAGCATAGGAATAACCAAGGTAATTCAAGATAACAGGATTGTTGGGAAACTTTTCTATCGCAGTCATAAGATCTTTTTCCGCATCATCCCAACGGTCACTGAAGTCAAAAGCAATGGCGCGCGCATAATAAAGCGGCCAAAGCTCGCGCTCAAGATCCCCGTCCTCTTTACCTAATGCTTCGGCCATGTCGTAAAATTTTATCGCCTCCGGGAAATTTTCCATAGCACGATGAACATCCCCCATCAAATAATGATAATACGGATTTTGAGGATCATTTTCCAACGCCACGTTCATAACATTATAAGCCGTGTCGTAATCGTCCTTTTGCATCAAAATGTTGATGCGCTTTGCCACGGCCATATGATATTGCGGGTCAGTTGAGGGGACTTTTTCATATGCCTCCATCGCCGCTTGTTCCTGTTCCTGAATTTCCAAAATCTCGCCAATTGTTACGAAAACGGATGGGATCGTAGGATCCAGAAAGGACGCCATATTGGCAAATAA
>CAJXOI010000169.1 GCA_913057885.1 uncultured Micavibrio sp. | reverse complement strand
CTTTTTCGCCATTTCGGCAACGGCAATTTTTTGTGGCTCACTCAAAATTGGGTTAAAATCAGCCTCTTGACCAATGAGATCCTTCTGCTCTTTCCCACATAATTGCGCAAACTGCGCGTTGCACCATTTAACCTTTTGAACGTCATCCGTAACCCACACTGCATTAGGGAGCAAGTCTAACCATAGTTTTTGGTCTTGAGCCTTTTTTTCCAATTCTGAGAGTTGTTCAGCAATCTCGTCTTGAGTATGCGCCTTTAAGGTTGTGTCTTCCGCCCATAAAACGTCATAAGACTCCATCCCGTCCAGATCTGTCCCGCTCTGCCCATAAAGGGTTATAATACGGGCATCTTCAGTTGTTTTGACGGACAGGCTAAAAGGCTCTCCATCTTTTTTCAGGGCGAAAATCATTCCCTCTAACGCGGCCGCATCCGATGGCAAAATGGCGGTTTGAATATCGCGAATATTAGTAATGGAATTCAACCCAAAAAGTGCCGGGAAATTGCGCGACCATGACACCTGCCCCCGAGCATTCCACCCGCAATATTCAAATGGTAATGCGTTCATGAACGCTTCCATCCTGCGTTTTTCGTGCGTATCACGTGATTTAAATAAAGATAACCCCATGCGGCATAGCCTAGCACGGGGTTTTTATCGTTTAAAGATTTATGTAAGGATTATTAAGGCTTATGCGGCCCTAAAATTTCACGTGGCCCCTTTTTACAACGGGCGCGGTTTTCTGCACGTGCCGCCGCCGCGCGCTCACGAAAGGCAATGCGCTCGTCTTTTTTCTCGGTAGAGGCATTTTGCAGTTCATTCCCGGGAATGACCTCACCTAAGTACGCTTCGACAGGGGCAGCCTTGGGGCTCTCTGGCTTATCTTCAATGACATCTTCTGCTGTCGGCTGAAAATTGATGCGGCTTTCACGTTGTCCAAAATCGATTTTACCGGCATCCTCGGCAGGCACAGTGCGTCTTGTTTTAAAGACAGGCGCTTGATCATTGTTTAGCCCTGACTGAGGTTTTTTAAACTTTATGCGCGGTTTGCCGTTGATTGCATTACGTGGTTGCTCTCTTTTCACTGCCTCAACGCTCTCTTGTTGGGTGGATTCCCCTGTTTTATTGCGTCTTGTTGTAAACGCCGTTTCATTCTCAACAGGGATATCTTGAGTGGGGTTTTCCTCCGCTTCAGACGGTTTCGCCTCGACTTGGTTTAAATCTGGTGTTGGCTGACTATCGGCATCGGAGGAAGGCATCGGCAAATCTTGCTTAACTTCTTCCGGCATGTGAAATTCAGGTGGACTCTCATCAGCATCAGCGATATCTTCAATAATCGGCTTTGCATTACGTGTATTACGCGTAACATTCCGCATTGTTTCTGAATTATTTTCTGTAGGTTGAGAATCTAGCGGTGATCTATATCGAAAGAAATCATTATCTGCCTCCTCAGCGGACATAACGCCGTTGTCGACCTTGTACTTGTAGAAATCACTGATTTCATCAAAGTGGTTTTCTAAAAAATCAGGGTCAGAATCCAGATCAAATGGCCTTACGATTAATGGCATAGTGTCGTTATTTTCTCTAGGATCGTTATATATTAAACGATGCATTGAGCTTAATGTCAGTTGTAAGCCTTTATTAATAGGTGCTAAATAATCGAACATCATGGTGAAAATTCTGCCAAATAATTCTCGAACGGATTTTTCTTCCTCTAGCTTGGAAGAGTCTAGAGCATCACGCTCAGGAAATTCAATATTGCTTAAATCTAAGTTTGATTTGATTTCAGGAGCGACAAACCCGGCGGTCGTTTGCTTTAATCCAGCAATTGCACGTTTTCTACGTTCATTTATTTCATGTCTATTGTATTCGTCTTCTTCAATTTGGGATTGAAGTTGCGGTTTATCTTGGCTGTCCTCTGGGCCCATAACTATAAAGTCGTTGTCGGGCATTGGGTCCTTTGGATCATCCTGTATCACCTCTTCCGCGGGCGCTATTGCGCCACCGATAAACTCCTGATCGTTACCATAGCTCGCGCTGATATTCTCCGCAGGGACAGTCATCTCTTCTGTGAAAGAGGCCTTAATAATCGGCTCTTCTTGTGCATGATCATTGGCCTGATCTTCTCTTGCTTCTGCCCTTTTGGCAACCGCCGCTTTTAATCTTTGAACAGCCTCGGTTCCAGCATTAGCCTCATCTGTCTGCGTTTTATCATCTAATGCCATTGTCTCTATCCTCATTATTCATATGATGTCCTAAGGTATCAAATAATATGGTAAAAAATCAAGTTTTTTAGTAGCGATATTCATCTTTTTTGAACGGGCCTTCGACTTCAACACCGATATAGTCCGCCTGATCCTTAGACAATGTCTCCAACTGTACGCCCAATTTATCTAGATGCAGGCGCGCCACCTTTTCATCCAGATGTTTTGGCAATACATAAACATCGTTATCGTAATTATCGGCATTGTTCCACAGCTCGATCTGCGCCAATGTCTGGTTTGTGAATGATGCCGACATCACAAATGACGGGTGCCCCGTGGCACAACCCAAATTCACCAAGCGCCCTTCGGCCAATAATAACAAGCGTTTTCCATCAGGGAATTCAATTTCATCGACCTGCGGTTTGATATTGTTCCATTTCATATTACGGAGCGGTTCAACCTGAATTTCATTATCGAAATGTCCAATGTTACATACGATCGCGCGATCCTTCATCTCACGCATATGGTCAACCGTGATGATGTCTTTGTTCCCTGTTGTTGTCACAAAAATATCGGCACGCGGCGCGGCATTGTCCATCGTGACCACTTCATATCCTTCCATCGCGGCCTGAAGCGCACAAATCGGGTCAATTTCAGACACCATCACGCGACACCCCGCAGAACGAAGAGACTCTGCCGTACCTTTACCAACATCGCCAAAACCCGCCACCATGGCGATTTTACCCGCCATCATCACATCCGTTGCACGGCGAATGGCATCCACGGCGGATTCACGACAGCCATATTTGTTATCGAATTTTGATTTGGTGACCGAGTCATTGACGTTGATCGCCGGGCATTTCAATGTGCCCTTTTTCGCCATTTCATAGAGGCGAAGAACACCCGTTGTCGTTTCCTCGGAAATACCTTTCACATCATTCATCAATTCTGGGTAATTCTCGTGCATCAAAACGGTTAAATCGCCCCCATCATCCAAAATCATATTGGGCGTCCATCCATCAGGGCCCTTAATCGTTCGGTGGATACACCAATCATATTCTTCTTCTGTTTCACCTTTCCATGCAAAAACGGGAAAGCCCGCCGCCGCAATCGCCGCCGCCGCATGGTCTTGCGTTGAAAA
>CAJXOI010000168.1 GCA_913057885.1 uncultured Micavibrio sp. | reverse complement strand
ATCCAATCTATTAATTATTCCATCGATACGGTTTCGGGTATTGTTTATTTAATGGGGATTGCCCAAAACCAAGCTGAGTTAAATAAGGTCATTTCTCATGCACGTGATACCGGGTATGTCAAAGATGTTGTTTCCCATGTGAAATTGGCGGGGGAACCGATTGATGAAATCCAAGATCCAGTTGGCCAACCTATGGCGCCGCAACAAACATACGATTACCGCGCCTATGATTATCGCCCGCTTGATAATTCTTTTGAGGCTCAACCCTTGCCCGCTGATCCGACATTCGATAGTGAGTATGACAGTGGCTGGTAAAGGCCAGTTTATTAACTCAGACGGTGCCAAGATCTATTTGGTTGCTGTGGGTCAAAAACAGGACGAGGAGATTGATATAATAGAGGCAGCCTTGGCCTTTGCATGTTTGGCTGACGAAAAGGTCGATATGCAAAAATATCGGGATTTTATCGACAATATGATCTCTGACTTGCATAAAACATATGACGATATGGCGGCAAAGCGAAATGGCGACGATGTTCATATTCAGGCCGAGGCTCTGGCTGCAGTGATGGCGGAAAAATATGCCTTTATCGGTGATGATATTCATTATGATGATTCGAAAAATATCAATTTATGTCACGTGATTGATCGGCATTTGGGGTTACCTATTACCCTGTCGATATTGGCGATTGGTATTTGCCGCTCCTGTGGATGGGCCGCAGAGGGGGTGAATTTCCCTGGGCATTTTATTATGCGCCTTGAAAAAGACGGCGATAGAGTGATGATAGACCCATTTCAAGGATGTAAGATTTTAGAGGCCAAAGATATGCGCCTAATCCTTAAGCGTATAATGGGGGAATATGCCGAGCTTTCGGCCAGTTATTACGAGCCGTGCACTAATCGGGAAATGTTGCTCCGTTTGCAAAATAACATGAAATACCGACTGATTGATAATGAAGATTATGAGGGCGCGCTTGGTGTGGTTGAAAAAATGGTTTGGGTCGCGCCGCAGGATCATCGCCTTTGACTTGATAAGGCAGTCTTATTAGCGCGTCTTGATCAACCCAAGGCGGCGATTGAAAACCTTGTGACCTATATCGATGCTGTCCAAGACCCTTATGACAAGGCCGAGGCTGAACAGTTCTTGTTTCAGCTACAAAAGCAATTAAATTAAATTTTTCTTGATTTTTTCATCATAATATTGCTATTGTCTTCCAAAATTAAAATTACATAATAATTAGGGAGAGTGAGTCGCCATGTTAGATGAGCCACATAAAGGAAATATTCAACCCAATGCAGTGGATCCATTCCGAAAACTTGTCAGGCTTGATGCGCTTTTAAGCGCGGAAGAGGAGCGCGCTCTGGCTGTCGCTTGGCGTGATAATGGCGATATATCAGCGCGAGATAAGTTGGTTGAAGCATATGCGCCACTGGCCACATCGATTGCTAAACGCTACACCAGACAATATGCAGGTGGTGACCAAGAAAAGTTTAAGGATATCAGTTCCGAAGCTTATATGGGGCTACTAAAAGCGGTGGCAAAATTTGATCCCGATAGGGGGGTGCGCTTTTCTACCTATGCCCAATGGTGGATCAAGGCTGCCGCCCAAGAATTTATTATGGGGAATATCAGTATGACAGGGTTGCCGAACACTAGCCCAGCAAGAGCCTTGTTTTACAAATTAAAAGCCACGGAAAAAGAGTTACAAGCCAGTTATCCTGAGCTTACGGCTGATGAAATCGATTTGGCGATTGCAGAGAGGTTCTCAACCTCTGCAAAAGTTGTTGGTTTGGTGAGAGCAACGCTAAAAGGCGATTATTCTCTTAACGTTACAGTAGGGCAAGATGAAGGTGAAGGTGAAGGTCTTGAGTGGGTTGACAGGCTTGAGGCCGATCCTATGTCATCGAATGCGGAGCTTGTTGTTGGCGCAAGGCAAGAATTCCAATATAGAAGTCAACGCTTGTCCTTAGCCATGGAAATTCTGGATGATAGAGAAAGAGATGTTCTTACAAGACGTCGTTTAAAGGAACCACAAGAAAAACTAGGCGAAATCGGCGAAATTTATGGTTTGAGTAAAGAGCGTATTCGTCAAATAGAAGCTAAGGCATTCGAAAAACTGCGAAAGCATATGAAAAATTTGCCTTAAATCTTGAGTTTTTGCCACAAAAAAGCCATGGGGACACTTCAACATTTCCCTTGATATGCAATGATGTTTCACGCATTCTTGTTGTCGACAAGCGAAATGTATATTTTTTAAAAGGAGTTTCTCGCCATGCGTTTAAAATTACTAACAGTTGCATCATTGATGACATTGTCTTTGGCGGCCTGTTCTTCTGATGAGGAGTTAAAGCCTTATGGGGATGAGTTGTTCCCTAATGAACAGCCAAATATCGAAATGATGGATCAAAATGTCCCTGCAATGCCTGTGCAAGGATTTGAGTCACAAAATAACTTTGGGAATGCTGTTCCCGGTTCTCAGGATGACCTTGCAGTGAATGTTGGTGATCGTGTTTTCTTTGCTTATGACAGTTTCACCCTATCGCCAGAGGCGATTTCTCAATTGGAACTACAGGCGCAATGGCTTCGCCAATACCCGTCTGTGAATGTTGTTGTTGAAGGGCATGCCGATGAGCGAGGGACACGCGAATATAACCTTGCACTTGGTGAACGTCGGGCAACGGCTGCTAAAAACTACCTTGTTTCCTTGGGTATTGATCCGCGACGCATTCAAACAATTTCGTACGGGAAAGAGCGCCCTGAAATGCTGGGTTCAAACGCGGAAAGCTGGGCTAAAAACAGACGTGCTGTGACTGTGGTTCAGTAATCGAGTGAAAATTATGGACTTGCGTAAAATCGCATATATTATGATTATGGCGGGGGTGACGATATCTGCCTCGCCATCTATGGCACAAAATGTTAATTCGCTTGATGCGCGGTTGGATCGTATCGAACGTGATATGCAAACACTAAGCCGCTCTGTCTTTCGTGGTGACGTGCCTCCACCTACAATGCAACAAGGTGCACCAAGTAACACTGCCGCCATTGAAATGCGTCTGAATCAAATCGAAGATCAATTGCGTCGATTAACGGGTATGGTCGAGGAAAACGCCTTTCGCATTCGCCAAATGGATAATAGTGGCGGAATGACGTCTAACCAACCGATGCAACCACAGCGGCCGACACCACCCCCCCCGTCTAATTTAGGGCAACAGGAAACGCCCTCATTTGCCGTTGATAACAGGCCTTACCAATTGGGCACGTTGAATGACAGCACGGGGGGTAGTCCTGCTGGCATGTATGATCAGGCTTTTGCTTATCTGCAAACAAATGACTATGCCTCTGCCG
>CAJXOI010000167.1 GCA_913057885.1 uncultured Micavibrio sp. | reverse complement strand
CTATTGGAAAACAAAATCGTGGTCGAAGCGACCGAAGATGAAAAATTTGACATGGTTATCTCGGTTTCTAAGGGAGAACTTGATCACGCAGGAATATGCAAATGGCTCGACAGACACTTAAAAAAATAAAAACGTGCCCCAAGATTGTATAAGAATGCATAGCTTCCTACCGTCAGCTACGACATCTTATACTCACCGTTGTGGTGCATTAGAATTAGAATGATGGAACCTGAATATCCTAAGGGCAAAAAAAATGCGAAATGAATTTTCTATAAACATGTTCGTTTTTTGTCTAATTCTCTTGGGCTGTACTCAGGTCAAGAAGGAAAAAGGCAACTCAAATGATATTACTAGGACGCAATTTGAGTCTGATAATCTCGAGAATACAAATCCAAACAAACAAGAGTCCGATTGTAGCGAACAACTTACAGATTGTGAGTTCGATAGTTTAAGATTTATGGCATCTATGGGAAAGGGGGTAGCCGAAATTCATTATAAGATGTCCGAAACAGTTTACTTTAACTCTTCAGAATTATCTGATTCTCTGGGCAAGCTCTTTCTCAACAAAGGTCAACTTCAACTACAATTTAATAAAGATACATTTCCAATTAATTGGTTTCTGTATCCAACGGAGTATAGAGATGGAAGCGTCATTTCTCTGCGAACAAGAAAAAATGCTATTCAATTAAAAGTGGAGGGGCTACCCGATAGTCTAGAATGTTGGATTGAGAAAAAACAAAGAGCTAATGGTAGACCTATTAATCAATTTATAGATTGGAGAACCTATTTATCTCATCAAACGCTTTGGATAACAGAAGATCAATTAAGATCTAACCCCTTCAGAACAAGTCCTAATGACACAGCTGACACAATAATTTTTGATTTCAAATATCCTGTTTTCGAACTGCGTGATTATGAAAATCCGTGGCTATTGTTAAGCACCTTGACCTATAAAAGTAATGGTAGTAAAGGTAGCTCTGATAAGATGTCAGAACCAATAGGTTGGTATAAATGGTACTGCGCTGATACCGCTCAATTGTTTATACCTTCTTATTACGATTTAGAATATTTCTACTCACCTCAATATTATTCTGAAGAATGAAATATTTATTCTTTTTCATATTGCTGAATGGTCTGGCTTCATGCAATTTTAACCCTGAGACCAACGAAGTTGGGCCAGAGCTACTTAAAGTTCCTTACGATCACAATCCTGAAACTCCAAGTCAACTTGTACTAGACTCACTAGCAGTTTTACCAATGGATTCCTTGGTTAAGAAAGATGTGGAGATTACACAAGACCGAAAACAAGTATTCTATACGCTGAATGATAGAGCATATACTGGGTGGGCGACAGAAAACTTATTGTCATCTCACAATCGTATTCGCTACTACCAGATTGACAGCGGCTTTGTGAATTGGCAGATTGGCTATTTTGACAACGGTCAATTGGATTGTGATTTTCATGCTTTAGATGGTTTCAATCATGGTAGCCAACGTATGTGGTCAAGAGATGGAACCCCCTACGTTAATCTCAATTCTATCATGGATAAAAAGCACGGACTGCAACAACGATGGCATCCTAATGGTCAGCTCGACTGGCAAGCCGAATATGTTAACGATAGCCTCCTATATGAAGTGAAGTATACGCCAGAAGGAAAGATTAAGAGTTTTGATGGTTCTTTTACTTTACCTATTCCCGATGACATGGTATATGAAGAAATAAAGCAGTTATTGCCAGAATGGAACAGTTCTTTGGGGGCTTACCTCTCCTACTACTATGAAGTTTCTGGTGATAAGAATCAACTGAGAACAAGAGGGACACGGATTTGTCATTACACTATTGAGTTTGCTAAGAAGATAACATATGAGGCAAATACGTGTAGGGCAAGTTCCAATGTGATGAAATTAAGCATGCCTAAGACCTCAAATGCCTTTATCAAAAAACTATTATATTCTGTTGTCCGACCGTGGGATGACAATGATCCTTTTAAATGGTCCTCAGATACATTGTTCTTTACAGAAAATGGAATTCCTAACACAGCAGGTTGCAATATAGAAATTGAACATACGGACTCATTGAGTATTGTAAAAATGTATTGTACAGATTAAAAAAAAAACGCACCACAACAACGCATATAGCTTATGGCGGGTGGACGGCTACCAGCAAGGCTTTTTCTCCGTAGCCAGCCTTGGTTTCGGTGGACAGGAAAGTGCATCGAAACTGCCAAAAGCCATATGCAAACCGTTGTGCTTCATTATGACCAACCATCTGTTAATTAAATAATTGAACATGAAAAATAACACGATTGCATTACTTTTAATATTAACTACAACGTATCAAATAAATGCACAAATACATCAAAATAATAAAGAAAATTCCAACAATGAAAGTGGTTTAAGAATAGTTGGCATTATTGGGCACACCCTTGTAAACAATGAAGATTTAGATAATGTTTTTGTTCCATCTTGGGGCTTAGATATTGAATACTGGTTTAACAATAATTGGGGTATAGGATTGCACAATGATGTTGAAATTGAATCCTTTGTGACTAAAAATTCTGAAAATGATGAAATTGAGCGTGTTAATCCACTTGTTTTGACTATCGATGCTTTATATCATTTTGGCAATGGCTTTGTAATTACTTTGGGACCTGGTATTGAACTGGAAAAGGAAGAGTCATATTATTTATGGAGAGTTGGTATTGAATATGAAAAAGATATAAGTAAATCGTTTTATTTGCTACCAAACTTATTTCTAGACCAAAGGTTTGATGGCTATAATACTTGGAATATTGGATTAGGAGTTGGAATGCGATTATAAAAATAACATCGTTATTCTTTAGGCATAGCGGAATGAATTTCTAATGAAATTGTGCAGTAAGCGTAAATGGAAATTATAAGATTAATTTTTACAAAAAAGAAAGCAAAACAATAGCTATAAGTAATTGCTTGTTATCGCCTACTTCAGAAAATCCTTGCGGATTTTCAGTTTGGTGCGTACTTGCAAGGTTAAGTGCTAACCCACGCAACTACTCATAGTCTAGACCGTTGGCGGTAATTTTAAAACGAGAAAATTAAAGATGAACATTAAACAATTAACATTCGCACTTCTGACAATTGGACTAATAAGTTGCAATTCGACAACGAAAGAAAAAAAAACAGAAAAAGCAGAAATGTATTCGGACATCAAAATTGTCGGTGCAATGAAAAATATAATGTGGAAAGGCGAATTAGAAAGTAGCATTGACCTTGACACCATTTCAAACAAAAATGGACTTTATGGACTTGGACCTGTAAGCTACTTAACAGGCGAATTGCTGATAAATAACGGAAAGAGCTACGTGTCAAAAGTTACTTCGGACTCGAC
>CAJXOI010000166.1 GCA_913057885.1 uncultured Micavibrio sp. | reverse complement strand
ATTCCGAAACTGGTAACAAGCTGACAGATCAAATAAAGGGGCTTCGTCGTCAATTGGCCGAAGAAATGGGATTCATTTTACCCTCCGTCCGTATTCAAGATAATTTGCAGTTACAGGCCAATGACTATGCTGTTCGGATCAAGGAAATTCATGCAGGTGGCGCAAGTATTCGCCCCGGCATGTATCTGTGTATGGACCCAAGTGGAGAACCAATAAGCTTGCCGGGTGAATCTACAATTGAGCCGACATTTGGTCTGCCCGCTATGTGGATTGACGATCAATACCGTGAAGAGGCAAATTTCAAAGGCTACACCGTTGTGGATTCAGCCACTGTTGTCACAACGCACCTGACCGAAATTATCAAAGATAATATGCAGGATTTATTATCCTACGCTGAAACACAAAAATTATTGGATGAAATGCCCGAACAATATCAAAAGCTTGTTGCCGATATTATCCCGTCGCAAATTTCGGTAACATCCTTACAACGCATATTGCAAAACCTTTTGGCAGAGCGCGTTTCCGTCCGCGACATGGCAACAATTCTGGAAGGGGTTGCCGAGGCCTCGAATCAAACAAAAAACATCTCAGTCATTACAGAACATGTCCGCACCCGCTTGGCCCGCCAGATTTGCAACCAACATGCGGGAATGGATGGTGTACTACAACTGGTTACCCTCACTGCCGAGTGGGAGCAAGCCTTCATGGAAAGTATTATTGGAGAGGCCGAAGACAGGCAACTAGCCATGGCTCCCAGCAAATTACAAGAATTTATTAAAAAAGTTAGTGATCAATATGAAACATTTGGCACACAGGGTATGAACCCTGTCATGGTCGTATCGCCACATATTCGCCCATATGTCCACACGGTGATTGAGCGATTCCGCCCACACACAGTTGTTATGTCGCAAAATGAAATCCATGCCAAAGCCCAGATCAAAACTTATGGTTCAATTTAAATTCAACGCTGCAGGTAAATAAAAATATAATTTTATTGACATTTTTATATCTTTATTGCTTATATAGCAGTAGGGAGAATAAATATGACTATTATAAAAAGCGCCTTAACGGCTAGTGTAATTGCCTTTTCAAATATTCCATATACTGCTAATGCCGCCATGATGTGGAATAACACGCAGAATACAATTTATTATTCAAACGACGATATGCAGAATTTTTTGGCCGAGAATGGTTTGACCTCGGTCATGACTGCGGAATACGAAATGCATGGCGGTTATCCGTTTCCTGATGACCCTGCAATCATGCACCTATACACTAACCCTGAAACAGGCCGATGGGTAATAAGTTACGAGACAAGACATGTTTCCAATTATTACACTCCTATGGGCATTGAAACATTTGAGGAACCACGTCATCGCCTGATTGGATATGGATCTTATTTCGAAAATCATCATCAAAATCATGGGCAGGAACGAGGATTTCCTGCAATCTCGAATCATGGATTATGCGAAAATATCGGAAGTCCTCCATGGTTTTACGGCAACACAAACATGATTTTCCGTGGATTGGATGAATCTGGCGACGGTGGCGCTGATCTAATCTATATTTTTACCGGAACTGGCGGTATGCAACCCGTACAATCGGGCTTTATTGTTCGCCAAGAGGCCGGACGAGGATGCCATTGGACGAATCGCATTACTGCGGCAAATGTAACACCCTAATTATCGTTGCCAACAACATTATTAAACATAATTTATAATAAAATAACTTTATTATTGACTCTTTTGTATTTTTATTACTTAATTATTTTGTCTAGAGTATAAGAAAAATAAAACTCGATAGTAAAATACAGGGAGAACATTATGAAACCACTTGCATTGCTTGCAGGAAGTGCCGCAATTGCCGCAGCATCCGCCCTTGTTACTGTTAAAGCCTCTGACAGTGATTTAGTCAACATTTTTAATACCGAATCCGCCACCACCGAGGTCATGCCACATGACATGAGCTTTGAAGAACTTATCGTTTTTCACGGCGGTGATGTGGAACAAGCCTTCGAAGATTATGACCTTTATCAAAACAGGCGTGTTTATTTGGGTGGTGAAGTCAACGCCCGTAATGCCGATGATGTTATCGAACAATTAAGGCTTTTGGATACACTTGATCCTTACTCACCGATCGAATTTGTGATCGACTCGGGAGGCGGTAGCGTTAGTCAAGGTTTAGAAATTATATCCACCATGGATGAAATTTCAGCGCCAGTACACACGATGTGCCCAAGCTCACTACGCTCCATGGCCGCAGTAATTTTTGCCGCAGGGGATCACAGAGCCGTTGGCGAAAATTGTCAATTTATGATTCACTTTGGAAATTTCGGCTCCCGCCATGTGAATATGAATGCGTCACAAACAAACTTTAATGACAATACGAATTGGCTCATGATACAGTCCATGATGGCCACAACAGGTTTATCTCAGGAAGTTTTGGAAGATATTATGGCGCAAGATGTCTTTTATATCGGCGAAGAGATCGTGGCACTGGGTTTTGCAGATGAACTGCGCCCAAGGCAATCTGAACCGCGCGTTGCGGCTCTTCCTCATGGCATTCCTGAAAATTTATTGCCAGAGAACCGCATCCTGGAACGTCGTGTTGAAGGGCATCATCCAAACGTTACGCCTTTTACTCCAACGCCCGCAAATTAAATATAGAAAATTAAAATTGTTGAACGACACTGATCGCCTTTTGCCACCGCGTATAAAGGCGATCATTTTTATCTTTTTCACCGTTGGGGATGAATTGTCGATTTAATTGATAGACGGCCCTCACATCATCGAACGATTTAAAAACGCCTGCTTGTAAAAACGCCATGGCCGCCGCCCCCCAAACCGTTGCCTCCTGATTAACCGGCCTGTCAATCGTCGCACTTGTTTGATTGGCCAATTGTTGGCAAACGAAATTATTGGCGACCAACCCCCCATCAACACGAATGGTTTCGATAGTCGTGGATGCGTCCCCTTCCATCGCGGCAATCAAATCCCGTGTTTGATAGGCCTGAGCCTCCAATACCGCACGGGTGATATGCGCATCCGTTGTCCCACGGCTAAGCCCTAAAACCGCGCCGCGTGCATTCGGATCCCAATAGGGTGCACCCAAACCCGTAAAGGCCGGCACAAAAACAACGCCGTCAGTATCGTCAATAGATGTTGCAATGGCTTCGCTTTTTTCCGCGGCATCAAATAATTTCAAATTATCGCGTAAAAATTGAACAGCCGCACCGGCAACAAAGATTGATCCCTCAACGGCATATGTTGTTTGCCCATTAATCCGCCAAGCAGTGGTTGATAACAAGCGGTTTTTCGAAAGAACACAATCCTGCCCCGTATTCATCAGGGCGAAACACCCTGTGCCATATGTTGATTTAACCTGCCCCTTTTCATAGCAA
>CAJXOI010000165.1 GCA_913057885.1 uncultured Micavibrio sp. | reverse complement strand
GATCCTTCGGCATGTTTGGTGACATTGGTTTCAATGATAACATCGCGTAGCTGGTCATTATGTCTTTGTGACGGTCTGGTCATTGGCTTGCTCCTCTTTTTTTATGGTGTTTACCCTACACAACCTTGCAATCGGGATAAAGCATCATTATATTTTGCACGAACAAGAGATAGATAAAGGAGGCAGGATGACAAATCCAGCAGAAAATAATCGCGATAATGAAAACACCCCTGAAGATGACAATGAAAAAACTGTTCATCAACTAGATGAATCAATGGAGCAAGCTGCGACTGATAACATAGATCAGGATGATCCTGTAGCAGCCATCGCTAGAGAGCGTGACGAGATGCGCGATAAGTTAATGCGTGCATTGGCCGAGGCAGATAACACACGCAAGCGTGCCGAAAAAATGCAGGCGGATACATCCAAATATGCCATCAGCGGTTTTGCTAAAGACATGCTGGACATTGCCGATAATCTACGTCGTGCCCTGGATGCAATCCCCGACGAGCAAAAGCAAGACGCTGCAATTCAAACCATTTATAATGGCGTTCTAGCGACGGAAAAAATCATGCTTGGCACATTTGAAAAACACGGTATTCAAAAAATTGAACCCACATCAGGAAAGTTTGACCCTAACTTCCACGAAGTTATGTTTGAAACTGATATCCCGGGAAAAGAAGCTGGTGAAATCATCCAACTTCTTGAGTCTGGGTACACGCTTCATGATCGACTGTTGCGCCCTGCCCGTGTTGGCGTTGCCAAAGGCAGCAATGATGATTCGGAACATTCAGTTGATACAGAGGCATAGTTCATGAAGCATCTTTTTTTTACATTTGTGGTAGCCATGGTTTTATCTTTCCCTGCATATGGACAAGAGGAAAAACACGAAACCGCGGTTCTAGCAGGCGGGTGTTTTTGGTGCATTGAACATGATTTTGAAAAACTCGATGGCGTGATTAAGGCTGTCTCTGGCTATAGCGGCGGAGATATGCCTAACCCGACTTATCAAAATTATAATAAACCATCAGGCGGATATAAAATCCCTCATATAGAAGTAATCGAAGTCACCTATGACCCCCAGAAACTAACTTATAAAGAAATATTGGAATATCATGTGCGTCACATTGATCCGACGGATGGTGACGGGCAATTTTGTGATCGCGGACCAGGCTACATTCCCGCCATTTTTGTTAAAAATGATCAAGAAAGGCAAATAGCCATCGAAGTTATGCAAGAAACAGCCAACGCAATTGACCAGGACGTAAAAGTAAGAATTTTGGACGCTAAAACATTCTATCCTGCCGAAGATTATCACCAAGATTATGCTGAAAAAAACGCTTTGCGTTACAAAGTTTATCGTTGGAATTGTGGCCGTGACGCACGTATTTCCGAAGTATGGGGCAAGTAGAATAACATTCTCGCAACCATTATGTTGCTATAAGCGTTTCCAACTCTCTCATGGAATCCGTAATGTCTTTTTGTATGTTTAAGAAATTTTCATTTTTTTGCCCGGTTATTTCATCCATGTAGAGATCTCTTCGAATTTCATACATCACAGACATAACATTTTTATTTTTATTATAAAACTCCATTGGCACCAGTGCACCTGCAAACGGGTCATCAATGGACACCGAATATCCCTTATTCTCAAAAAAGTCTTTTAAAAGCTCGGTGATTGCCGGAGGGGTATGGAAGCTATCTGTCCCAATACATATTTCTGCTCTCAAATCCTGATTATCAATCATTTCGTATGGCAAAGGCCGCGACGGGAAACTGTGGCAATCCACAACCAAACATTGACCATGCTTGTCGATATTCTTGCGAACAACCGCCGTTAATTTATCGTGATGCGGAAAATAATATTGATCCAAGATTTTTTGCCGAAGGTGTTGTGATGGTTTTCTCCTCAGCGGGGAAAGCGAGGATGTTACCTCATACAAAACACCCATCCCCCTTTTTGCCATGACTTCCTGGTTATCATCCGTAAATCTCTCAGGATCAACAAGTAACCTTGAGACGGGAAAGACAACTCTTTGCGCGCGGTCGTAAACATAAAGTTCATCAGTATGTGAATCCGTCATTGCAATGATTTCGTGCATCAACTGATCATCATCAAGAAGAAAATCATCGCGATATTCTGCCGGAATATGTGTTGAGTCATGAGGGACATGAAGGACTATCATTATTTTTTAAACCTTAATCGATTATACGTCATATAAATAACATCGGGCCCGCCACTGATCCAGTTTTCCTCTGTGCGTGTTGTCACAAAGCCAAATTGCTCATAAAACCCCTTCAATCCGCTAAAGCAAGATAACCACAATTTATCTCGCCTATATAGCGCATCTTGCACGGCATAAAAACCCGTGCCCGAAACGGTGGAAAAAACATTTGCAAGCTCATGTTCTCCGAATTCATTGTCTTTGTGGGACAGGGCATATCCTGCATTTTCAAGTGAGGATACATAACAATAATATCCTGCATAATTTAACTGCGAAAGGTTATTTCTGTATCGCGGATCACGTCTTTTTAAACTCTCAATGAATTCTTGAAAGTCCAAGGGGTTTATCGATTTAAAGTCTGATGCAACTGATGCAGGTTGTGCCATCATTATTCCTTTCGTTGCGTATATTTATTATTTTTATCGCCGTATCAGGCCGCTTTCAGCGGTCATACCACCTTGCCGGAATATGAATGGCAGGTTGGCAGGGATTTTCACCCTTCTTGATACAAGGGTGTTTATAGTTACAAGCACCTAAAATGTAAAGTTTTTATTTGACTTATATGAACAAGGAATATATTCTTAATAATGTAAGGGTTGATTTAGGTGCCATTTGGGCTTAAATCTATATCCATACTCAAAAAACATAGGCGCCTGCTTGATAGGGCCTTATAAAACGAAAACTTGCTTTATTAAAGGAGTGAATAATCATGAGCAAAATAATTGGAATCGATTTAGGAACAACCAATTCTTGTGTATCTGTCATGGACGGCAACACCGCGAAGGTCATTGAAAACACCGAAGGCGCACGCACAACACCATCTTACGTAGCCTTTACAGATGATGGCGACCGCATTGCCGGACAACCTGCAAAGCGTCAGGCGGTCACAAACCCCACAAAAACACTATACGGGATTAAGCGCCTGATCGGTCGTCAATATGATGACGCCGAAGTTCAAAAAATGAAAAAGAATGCGCCGTTTAATATCATCAAGGCTGACAACGGCGATGCATGGGTTGAAATTGACGGCGAGAAATTCGCCCCCGCGCAAATCTCCGCCATCGTATTGAAAAAAATGAAAGAAACCGCCGAATCATACCTCGGAACAAGTGTGGATAAGGCGGTTATCACCGTTCCTGCGTATTTTAACGACTCCCAACGTCAGGCCACAAAAGACGCCG
>CAJXOI010000164.1 GCA_913057885.1 uncultured Micavibrio sp. | reverse complement strand
TTGGCTTTGATACGGGTTACACTGTTTCTCACCCGTTTATCGACGGATTGTCAGTTCCCGTCTATGTGGCGAATTTCATCCTGATGGATTATGGGACGGGGGCGATTTATGGCGTGCCTGCTCACGACCAACGCGACTGGGACTTTGCGACAAAATATAATCTGGACATTAAACAAGTGATACAATCTGATGATGCGGATATCACTAAAGAGGCCTATAGCGGCCCTGGGAAATTGATCAATTCTGATTTCCTTGACGGGATGGATATTGAACCCGCCAAAACCGCCGTCATTGAAAAAATTGAATCGATGGGTCGGGGGCAAGCTAAAACCACATATCGCCTGCGTGATTGGGGGGTTTCGCGTCAACGATATTGGGGATGCCCGATTCCCGTGGTGTATCGTCAATCGGACGGCGCCATTGTGCCTGTGCCCGAAGATCAATTGCCGATTGAATTGCCTGAGGATGTGAGCTTTGACCAACCTGGAAACCCGCTTGAACATCATCCGACATGGAAATACACAACATGCCCTGAAACGGGTGAACCCGCCATTCGTGAAACAGACACGATGGATACATTTTTTGATTCCAGCTGGTACTTCGTGCGTTATTGCGACGCCCAAAACGAAAATGCCCCCGTCGATAAAGCAAAAGGCGATTATTGGATGACGGTTGATCAATATATCGGCGGTGTTGAACATGCGGTGTTGCACCTTCTTTATTCCCGCTTTTTCCAGCGGGGCTTGAAAAAATGTGGCTATACTGATTATGAAGAACCGTTTGAAGGATTATTTACCCAAGGCATGATTACCCATATGTCCTACAAAGATTCTGAGGAGAAATGGGTTTATCCGGCCGATATGATCGAAGATAAAAACGGCAACTTGATTGATAAAAACACGAAATTGCCTATCACACCTCAACGCAATGAAAAAATGTCTAAATCCAAACGCAATACCGTTGATCCGGAACAGATTTTGGACAGTTATGGCGCCGATGCCGCGCGTTTATTTGTGTTGTCCGACTCCCCCCCTGATCGTGATTTGGAATGGACTGAATCGGGCATCGAAGGCGCCTGGAAATATATTAATCGTCTTTATCGCCTGTGTGCGGAAAACATCAATCACCTACCAGTGAAAGATAGTGACGCCCCGCAATTGGGCGACAAGGCCATGGCGGTGATGAAAAAAATTCATGAAACCCGCAAATTTATCCCTGACAATATTGACGATTTTCATATGAATAAGGCCGTGGCCCGCATTCGTGAAATGACGAATGACCTTGTAACGCTCGATGTCCAAAACAATGATGAAGCATGGGTTTTGCGTGTTGGCCTGACAACATTGGCGCAGGTTATATCCCCCATCACCCCCCATTTGGCCGAAGAATTATGGCATATGCTTGGCATGGACGGGTTAGTCGCCGATTCATCTTGGCCTGAAGCAGATCCACAATATTTGGGCAGCGATAGCGTAACAATTGCCGTACAAGTTAACGGCAAGGTTCGTGCGACAATCAATTTGCCTAAAGGCGCAGACAAACAGGTGATGGAAGACACCGCCTTGGCGAATGACGATATTCAACGTGCCCTTGAGGGTAAAGAAGTTAAAAAAATAATTGCTGTGCCTGATCGGATTGTCAACGTGGTGGTCGGATGAGGTTTTTTGCGCTCGTTGCACTGCTTACTCTCTCTGCCTGCGGTTTTTCACCCGTCTATAGCGACAGATCAACCTCGAATGCAATTGGGCAAATTGAAATTTCTGTTATTCCCGATCGATCAGGCCAAATCGTCCGTAATTACCTGATTGATCAATTTTATCAAGATGGATATCCGGCCAATGCCTCTTATCGTCTGGACATTGCTCCCATTCCGGAAAATATTGTTGAAATCGGCATTGATAAAGACGATGAAGCCTCGCGCGCGCAATTACGCTTATCAACGAATATGCGCCTTATTAATACGCGATCTAACAATGTTGTCTTGGAACGCACCGTTCGCGCCACATCGGGATACAATATTTTGGCAGGGCAATTCACAACATTTGTGACTGAGCAAGACGCCCGCGCTCAGGCCCTGAAAGCGATTTCAGAAGATATTTTGACCCAAATTGAGCTATATTTTGATCAATGAAATTAACCTATAGACAAATTGAGCCATTTGTTCAAAACCCAGATCCTAAGGCCAGGGTTATATTGGTTTACGGTCCGGACCAAGGATTGGTCAATGAACGGTCAAAAACCGTCTGCAAAACATTTATAGATGATTTAAACGACCCGTTTAATGTTGTGACATTTACGCCTGACAAAATTCTAAGCGACACATCGTTGTTTTATGACGAAGCCAATGCGCAGTCCCTTATGGGTGGTAATCGCCTGATAATTATCAAGGAAGGTGGCGATAGCCTCTCTCCGATAATTAAAGATTACTTGGATTCGCCCTCTGAGCAAACGCTTGTTGTGATTGAATCTGACAATCTTGGCCCCCGATCATCTCTTCGAAAATTATGCGAGAGCGCACAAAACGCCGCCGCCGTGCCTTGTTATGTAGATGATGAACGGTCTTTGTCACAAATTATACGTGATATGTGTGCGCATGCAGGATATTCAATTGAGCAGGATGCCTTGATAGCGCTCTCATCCGCCCTTGTTGGTGACCGAACAATTGCCCGTAATGAAATTGTGAAACTGCTCCTCTATAAAGGCTGGCCAAAGAATTACAAAGGTTTACAAGGTGAACCAATCCGAAAGAATAACGGACTTATTACCCTTATTGACGTTCAGGCTTGTGTTGGTGACGTGCGTGATTGGTCGATGGACACATTGGTTTATGCTGTTGCAGACGGCGAAATAAACAGCGTTCACGCTATCCTTCAAAGCCTTTTTAAAGAGCAAACGCCAACAATCATTCTGTTGAGGGCAACACAAAATCATTTTTGGCGACTATTACAAGTTCAAACAAAAGTTAAGGACGGCCTTGCGCAGGGCGAAGCACTAAAAACTCTTAACCCGCCCCTATTTTTTAAAGTCGAAGATTTGTTTAAGCGTCAGTTGGCCCGATGGACGATTCCCGCACTTGAGGCGGCATTAGATTCCTTAAATAAAACCGAAGCCATGACAAAACAAACAGGTTATGATGATCAAAGCATGACTGAAAATGCGCTCGTGCAATTATGTCGGTACAAACCTGGCAATAGAAACGTAGCATAACTTTTAATGCTTTGAAAGGCGATGGAGCAATTCATCCAATTGATCTAACGATTTATAATCTATTTTAACTGAGCCCTGTCCTTTTTTTGATGAGGCATTAATTGTTACTGTCATACCCAATAATCTTGCCATCTCCTCCTCAAGGGCAATTGTATTGACGCCCTTATCGGGCTTAGACTTTGTTTTTTTTGTTTTTTTAGATTT
>CAJXOI010000163.1 GCA_913057885.1 uncultured Micavibrio sp. | reverse complement strand
ATCTTTGTTTATTTTGGCTTGAAAATCTGTGTCGCCTGTAAAGTCAATGACAAGGCGGCTTCTGTCTGGGTGTTTGCCAAAACGAATATCAATTATTTCGGCGGCCATGGTATGGCATGGCAAAAAAATTATAAAAAGTAGAATAATAAATCTTAACATTTTTTGATTGTTTATTTTTCCAATCCAAAGTAATGTCATGTGTATAAATCGTGTAAAGCGACTTGTCACGACTAAAACCCGTGACAATACATGAAAACGGAATTTAAAAGGGTCTTGAGGCCGCCTGAACAACAAAAACAGCCTGTGCTGGTGTGAGATATAAATTTTGAAAGCACTGCTTCCACAGAGTCACTTTGTAAAACAGGAAATAACAAAAAACATAACATACCAAGGCGGAGAACCGCCGGTCATTTGAATATGTGCATGTTTGTCGCTTAACAAGCCGAGACAGAGGCTGGTGGCATTCTCTTCCTTTTAAAGTAAAGGAGACAGACATGGCACCACGTCAAAAGTCAAAATCAAAATCCCAAAATAATAAAAACAAACAGAACAATAAAAATAATCAATCTTTAAGGATGCTTGTCGATGCATCCAAACACGAGGAAACCCGTGTTGCTGTCGCCCAAGGTGGCAAGCTTCAGGATTTCGAGGTGGAAAGCCTGGTTCGCAAACAAATTAAAGGAAATATCTATCTGGCCAAGGTGACAAGGGTTGAGCCGTCATTGCAGGCTGCGTTTGTCAACTACGGCGGTAATCGTCATGGGTTCTTACCATTTTCCGAGATCCATCCCGATTATTACCGCATACCCATTGCTGATCGTGAACGACTGATGGCGGAGCAGGAAGAAATGGAACGCGCCGCTGCCGAGGAGGCCGCCCGCATTGCCGAGGAAGAAGACCGCAAAGCCGCCGAGGAAGAGGCTGAGGAAACAAAATCATCTGATGATGAAGACAATGTCGAAGAAATCGAAGATGAAGAAAAAATTATCGAAGCCGGCGCCGAAGCCGACGACGATGGTGACAATGATGATGGCGATGACGATGACGATGACGACGAGGAGGAAGAAGACGAGACAGGCTCTGAAAAAGATGATGATGCTTCTGAATCCAAAGATTCCGAATCCGATGATGACAATAACAATGACGATCAACAAAATAACCGGCGCCGCCGCGGTGGTCGTGGGCGCAACCGACGTGGGCGTGGACGCAAATATTCATCATCCAGATCAAAGCAAGACCGCATCAGCGATGATGATGATGAATTAAATGTTGAACCATTCTGGAAACGTATCCGCCGTGCCTATAAAATTCAGGAAGTGATCAAGCGTGGCCAGATCATGCTGATTCAGGTCGGGAAGGAAGAGCGTGGCAATAAAGGCGCGGCCGTCACAACCTATATCACATTGCCCGGGCGGTATTGTGTGTTGATGCCCAATACACCACAATCCGGCGGGGTGAGCCGTAAAATTTCCAATTACAAAGACCGCAAGCGCATGCGCGAAATTTTAAAAGATTTAAATGTCCCTGGCGGCATGTCCGTGATTTTGCGGACCGCGGGGACAACGCGGACAAAGGCGGAAATTAAACGTGATTTGGATTATCTGATGCGTCTGTGGAATAACGCACGCGATTTAACGCTGAAATCAACGGCGCCCGCCCTGATTAACGAGGAAGGCAGCCTAATTAAACGTGCGATTCGCGATATTTATAACAAAGATATCGATGAGGTGATTGTCGCAGGGGACGAGGGATATAAAACCGCAAAAGACATGATGAAAATGTTGATGCCGTCCCACGTAAAAAAGGTGCATCATTACAAAGACCCAACACCGTTGTTTATTAAAGAAAAACTGGAACAACAGATTGAAGAAATGCATTCACCGCAGGTTGAATTGAAATCAGGCGGATATTTGGTGATTAACCCAACCGAGGCATTAGTCTCTATTGATGTGAACTCTGGCCGTTCAACCAAAGAACGCAATATCGAAGATACGGCCCTGCGCACCAATATCGAAGCAGCCGAAGAAATAGCACGACAGCTAAAATTACGTGATCTTGGCGGTTTGGTCGTGATTGATTTTATTGATATGGACAACCGTCGTTATAATGGCAAGGTGGAACGAGCGATGCGCGATGCCTTGGCGGGGGATCGTGCGCGGATTCAAATCGGACGTATATCGTCATTCGGTTTGATGGAAATGTCGCGTCAACGCCTTCATCCGTCTTTGACCGAAGCGCATTTCGAAACCTGTCCCATGTGTAACGGCATGGGGATTGTGAAAACCGTTGATACAATGGCGTTGTCCGTACTTCGCGCGATTGAGGAAAAAGCGTTGGAACAATCCAATGTTGATATGACGGTCACGCTTCAGGCGCATAATGTGATTTTATATTTGCTCAACCATCATCGTCGCGCCATAAGCGAGCTTGAGGATCGTTATAACATCAGTGTGTCTTTAGATATGGGTCATGTTGAAGAACAACGCGGTTTTGAAATTGAAACACAGCGTAAACCAAAAGCGGAGATTGAAGACCTTCAATCCGATGACGATTCAAGTGATGATATTGCGGATGTCCTTCCGGATGCGTCAGAAGATAAGCCCAAAAAAGGGAAGTCAAAATCATCACGCGGCCGCAAAACCAAAAAGGATGAGGTTGAGGATATATCCGAAGGATCAGATCAATCTGATGATCAAGCTGAAAAGTCAGAAGAGGAAACCAAAGAGGAAAAATCAGAAGACAGCCCAAAACCTAAAAAGCGTGGTCGCCAACCTAAAAAGAAAATAGAAATTGAAGAGACGAGCGGCGATAAGGAAGAAAAAGACGAAAAGAAAGATGCGCCTTCACCGACCAATGACAATGGCGGTGATGATCAGGATGAAGCCGCTAAGAAAGCGGAGGCCGATAATCAAGCTGCGCGCGAAGCGGAAAAAGTAAACGAAGCCCCTAAATCCAAGAAAAGGGGATGGTGGAATAAAATTTCGTCGTAACTGTAGGCTTGACAGCATATGAATTTATTCCTATTGTAAAGAGGGTGACAGGCTATCCGCGTTTCGTAATAAAAGCGTAGTCTCCGTAGTCACAATGTTTAAAATCAAAGGTTTAGTGGCGTAAATTGAGACCACGGGAACCACGGTGACTGCATTTAAAAAGTCAGGTAACATAAAAGCATGAAAATTCTTCATACATTGGCGGGCGGGAAGGCAGGCGGCGCCGAAATGGCGTATGTCGACCTGCTGATCGGCTCCGGGCCCATGGTGCTCGGTCACTCCCACCCCGAGGTGATGGAGGCGGTGTTCGACGCGCTTCCACGAGGCCAGACGTTCTTTGCCAGCAATCTCCGCGGGATCGAACTGGCAGCAGTCTAGCCTTTACGGTCTTTGCCGTCTTGAGTCCCGCGAACTCGGCGAGGCC
>CAJXOI010000162.1 GCA_913057885.1 uncultured Micavibrio sp. | reverse complement strand
AATCGTGAAAACATTACACGGCGCTTTGGGGTCGGGTGTGTTTTTATTGGATAACACTAAATCATTCGAAGATCTGATGACATTGGTGCACGAAACACAGCCGAATATATTATTGATTTTTCAGAAGTTTATCGCGTCCTCTAAAGGGAGAGATCTGCGTATTTTGGTGGTTCAGGGTAAGGTGGTCGCCGCAATGCAACGTGTGGCCAAGGCAGGGGACTTTAAGGCCAATTTTTCCCAAGGGGGGCGGGTCGAAGAATTTAAAATTGATAAAAAGGCCGCTGACATTGCCATTAAAACAGCAAAGGCATTAGATATTCAAGTGGCAGGGATTGATCTTTTGTTTACAGAGGATGGCTATACAATTTGTGAGGCCAATACATTTCCAGGTTTTAAAGGGCTTGAGCAAGCCACTGGCGTGAATGTCCCAGAAGCAATATTCAATGCGATGGCCGAACAACTGCAATCGACGAAACCTGCTAAAACGCCGCTTAAAAAACTGTTGCGAAAATAAGGGCTTGATCTATCGCCCTGCAGTTACAAAACTGCTGGGTGCATTTTCAACAATTGTAGTGCGGTTTGCCGCAGTAATTTTGTGAATTGCTAAGCCACGTTCCGGTAATCCACTTTGTTGAAATCTGAAAATGCCATCAATACCTGAAAAACCATTTGGATTCATTAGAGAGGCCCGTGTGATTGTTCCTTTATTTTGCCTTAACATCATGATGGATAAAGCCGTTGCGTCATAAGCAAGTGAGGCCAAGCGATGTGGGTTTTCGCCATAAACACTGCGGTATTGTCGTTCAAAATTTGTCCGTTGTTGTGGTGAGGGTGCGGCGTAAACTGCATTGCGCATTAAAGGGTTTGACTGAATAGCGCTGTCTTCCCATAAACCGGCGCCTAGCCACGGCTTAACATTGGTACCCAACTGATTTTCAGCCAAAGACCGAGCCATATTCGCCAAATGCGGATTGCCAATGGGCATGAATATGGCATCAAAGCTGCCTTCTTGCGCCTTAAGCATTTGCGCAATGCGCGATGCATCTGCGGCGGATCGTAAAGCCTGTTTTTCAACAATTATGATATTTTGTGGGGCAGCTTCGGTTTCAAAGGCCGAGATTACAGCGCGGGCATAACTGTCATTTGTTGTAATAATCGCAATGCGATTAAGGTTGGTGTTGGCAGCATATTGGGCAATCCGCTTACCTTGGTCATTTGGCAATATCCCTAAAGTTATAATGTTGCCGCCAACTTTTGTGCTGTCAGTAGTAAAGCCAATCACTTGTAAATTATGGCGTCGTGCAGCAACTCCCGCAGATTGAACATTATCGGCAACCAATGGGCCGAGGATAAGGCGGACGCCTTCGCCTGCTGCTTCATTAACGGCGCGTGTCGTCCCCGAACGTGTTCCACCCGTATCAAAGGGCAGAAGTTCAAACCCACTGTCATTTACATCAAAGAGTGCCATTTGTGCAGCATTCAACATAGCCTGACCAACATCAGCGTTTTGACCGCTAAGTGGGAGAAGAATTGCGACCTTTCCAACCGCCATGGGGCGTTGTTGAGGGATTTGATTGTTTTGCAGACCTTGATTATCCATTCCCTCAACACCCATTGATTGGGTATTGAGTGTGGCGTAATCCATTCCTGGTCTGTAATCTTCAAAAGGACTTATCTGCTGGCCGTCCTGTGGTGTACAAGCCACCAAAAGAAGTAGAAAAAATAAAACAAAATGGGTGCGCAACATCTTTATTCCCTTTATGATTCGTCTGTATGATTGACCATAAAAGAATAACAATCCGAAATAAAGAGGAAAGCCATCTTCATTCAGGACTTTATTGCGTGCCTACGCCTATCGGCAATTTGGCGGATATCACATTGCGCGCGTTAGAGGTCTTGACACATTGCGATGCGGTTGTTTGTGAAGATAGTCGTGTAAGCGGAAAGTTACTCTCGGCTTATGGTATTAAGGATAAGAAAAAAATTATTTATAACGATCATGCGGATGAATACATAAAATCAAAAATTATGACGATGGTTGAGGCGGGACAAATTATCGCATTGATCAGTGATGCGGGAACGCCGCTTGTGTCAGACCCCGGATATAAATTGGTTCGCGATTGTTTAGATAAGGGGCTCAATGTCACGGCGTTGCCCGGGGCGAATGCCGTTTTGCCTGCATTACAATTATCAGGAATACCATGTGATCAATTCATTTTTGGCGGGTTTTTGCCAGCAAAAGATAAGGCTTTACGGGACGTGCTATCTCGATACAAAAACACAATGCAAACACTTATATTTTACGATTCGCCTAAACGCGTAGAAAAAACATTGTTCGCTATTGATGACATCATGGGGAATCGTCAAGTGGCGCTGGTGCGTGAAATTTCAAAATTATATGAGGAATCCATACGTGGGACTGCGGCGGATATTATAAATACTATTCAGGCCAAGCCGATAAAAGGTGAAATTGTCCTGGTAATCGCAGGGGCGGATGAGCAAGCGGCGGAGATGAATGTCGATGCAATGATTATGCAATCCCTTTATAGTGGGGGGTCGGTCAAAGATATTGCCAAGGATTTAGCAGAGATAACGGGTTTAAAGAAAAAAGATTTATATAATCGTGCGATGGCACTTAGGGACAATGAAGGATAATACATATCGTACAGGGATTTGGGCGGAGTATGTTGCGGCGGCTTTTTTGACAGTCAACGGCTATCGCGTTCTTAAGATTCGATATAAAACCAAAGTCGGGGAAATAGATCTGATTGCAAAACGTGCTGGAGTCATTTGTTTTGTAGAGGTCAAATTCAGGTCAAATCTGGATGATGCCTGTGCCGCAGTTTTGCCCCAATCGATAAGCAGAATAAGAAGGGCCGCAGAACATTACCTGTTGGGAAATAACTCAAAATCATCTACCATAAGATTTGACGTCATCGGTTTATCACCTCAATTAAGGATCAGACATATTAAAAATGCATTTTAATTTGAAAAAATTTTTATTGGTTTTGGTTTGTTTTTCGGTATTGCCTCTTGGCGCGTGCGGTATTACGGGGATTGCCACAACCGCAGGTGCCGTTGGTGGTATAGCTGCGGCACGTGAAGGCGGTCTTCGCCAGTCGGCTATCGATGCGCGCATTGCAATGGAAATTAATGATTTGTGGTTTAAATATGATACGGATGCATTTTTGAAATTAAACCTTACTGTTGAACAAGGACGCGTGTTAGTCACCGGTGTTGTGCAAAACCCTGACCATCGTGTTGAGGCTATTCGCCTTGCCTGGCAACCAGAGGGGGTGTCTCAGGTCATAAACGAGGTTCGCGTTGCGGATAGCGACGGTATAAGCGGTTTTGCCAAGGATGCATGGGTGACGGGTAATTTACGTGCAAAATTGATTTTTGACCGTGATATCCAAT
>CAJXOI010000161.1 GCA_913057885.1 uncultured Micavibrio sp. | reverse complement strand
GCGACTTTTTTCTTTTTTGCTGCCATAATTCACACCTTGTTTAGTGGTTAATATTTAAAAACAAGTGTTGAGTGGTTTTAACGGGCTTATCACCCTCCCACATCAGCACGATGCGTAATAAACATCTTTTTAAGGGGAAATGCAAGTTTTTATTGATCTATAGAGTGGCGCAATTTTATCTCTGCACTTTTAAGTAAGATCAAAAGCACCACCAAATATAAAAACCACCAAGCATGGAACATCGATGTCAACGCCATTGAACAGATGCCATAGGTGATACAGGCCATAAAAATGGTTGACCCCTGCTGCTTTAAGCGTACATCACTCGCCTTGAAAAAAGACAGAAGAAAATGCGCAACAAAAACCATAATGACAGTGATAATTGATAACAGGCCCAATAACCCTGTCTCTAGCCACATTTCCAAAATGGCGTTATGAACATGTAAAACTTCTTTTCCTTCTGCCTTTTCAATCTGCAAATCAATAGCCGACTTAATACCATAGCCTAGTAATGGCTTTTCTTCGATCAAGGGTATTGTATTTTCCCATACGGTCAGGCGGCCTGATGCGGGGCGATCGAGCGTCAGCATTCTTTCCGTGCGCATTTCAAATGATTGCTCGCCAATCACCTGTTTGTTTATATTTAAACCTATCAACGCCGCACCAACCATCAATATGGCCATCAGGCCAATTTTCAATACTCTGCGACGGATGCCATGCCATGCAAACAAAAACGGAAATAACATAACAATCAATGTAAAGGCGACCCATGCGGTACGGCTTCCGGATGCGAATATACCCATCGTAATCAGAAACACACATATCCAATATTTAAATTGGCGGGGTTTTTTCCATGCCTGATATAACGCAAACGGCATAATCACCGCTAAAACAGCTCCGTAAGTAAGGCTCCATTCAACCGCATATTGACCAATATATGGCGTTAGGCCAAGCCATGTTGCACAAATTGCGGCGGGAATAATGACCCATCTGATAAATAAATCAAAAGACAAATGCCCCGTGTTTAAGGCGGCGAAAATAAGCCCCCCCCCTAAAATTATGCCTGCGTACTCAAAAACTTCTTTTAGCGACTCTTCGGGTTTAATGCCTTGGACTGCAGAAATAAGCCAAATAAACAACATCACAAGAATTGATATTTTTTCCTTACTCAACAAAATGGATGATTTTGGCAATTCTGAAAAAATACGGGCCCTGGCACGAAACAAAACAGCCATTGAAACCAGCAAGGCCACACTCATGGTAATGCCAATCACGGCCTTGCCAAAAAAGGTTAATGGCACCGCCAAAGCAACAAGAATTATCAAAGCTTTATAAAGCATTACCGTGCCTTTCTGACCATGCCTTTTAAGGTCCACCAAATGATTTGAACGTCAAACCATAATCCATAATGACCGACATAGAAAAGGTTATATTTAAATTTCATCGGCAAGATACGGTTGATATAGACATCGTCGGCATTATCCCCCGCGGCGGCTAACATCCGTTCTTCCGTCTCATGAAATTTGATCGAGGCCAAACCCGTTATACCGGGACGAATTGTTAAAATACGATCGTAAATCTCTGGGTAAAGATCAACATAGCGCGGTGTTTGCGGGCGCGGGCCGACAAGGCTCATCTCCCCCACCAATACATTCCATAATTGCGGCAATTCATCCAAACGATATTTACGAATAAACCGCCCCGCCCTTGTGATTCGGTTTTGCTTGTCAGGGGATGTCACGCCATCATTCGCGGCATTGCCCGAGGCCACGGTCATTGAGCGGAATTTAATCGCCTGAAAGGGTTTTTTACCTTTAGTGATGCGGGTTTGAAAATACAAAATCGGGCCCGGGGAATCCATCCGCACCCAAATCGCAATCACAATAAAAAACGGGATCGAGAGCATCAGGATCAAAAAAGCCCCAACCACATCAATGGTTCGTTTTAATATAGCGTAACGGGGCCCCTGACACAGATTAAGCATGATTGATCGGCTTTATGATTATCCCTTTTTCCCTGCACACACATATGTGCATTTGCCATTTATTAGCGCGGGTAATATCACACATTATCACATGCGCGTCACCTGTTTTCATGCCGATCATCAACAGGCAAAAACATTACCCCCTAAAGTGCCCCCCCCTTTCCGCGATTGGAAAAGGGAGTTTAAGAATTTTTAAATATTTAGAACGGTTTGAGCGTTATGGATTATTGTTATTATTCCCGCCGCCGCTCCCGCGTGGCCCTCTTGGCTGTTCAGGATCAGTGTTCAGTCGATCATAGAATGATGCACCTCTCTCGCCGTATGTCGCTTGAACATCATCGCGGGTCGCACCCTGCAATCTCGCTCCCATGACACCTTTTTTCATTTTATCTGTTTCTGCAGCTCTCTCAGTAGCATTCTGCAGACCAAATCTATCTTTGACCTCTCGGCCTGTGGCTTGGCCTGCCCCTTTAGCGCCGCTACTAATACTATTCGCCATGCTCCCGCCAATGAATGCTCCCGCGGCCCCAAGCATTTGTTGGTTACCACTAATCGGATCTTCTCTGCCGTCGCTGAACGTGCCAGGATTACTACCTATCCAGCGCATAATCTGATTAGGGATAGTATCAACCAATTTAAAAGAGGTTGTCCCTATCATATAGCAACAATACGCAAAAATTAATGAATAAATTATTAGTTCTAAGCCGCTTGAGTTTCCGGACCCTTTGATCAATAAAACACTGTCAAATAGTGATTGTAGCATAAACACTCCGGCTCCAAAGATTAAAGCCCCTGCAACAAGTGCGATGACGATCAAAGCAGGCCTTATTAAAATTGATAGTAGTAAATAAAAACCATTCATCGCCGCTTGACCAGGCATCCCCTCTCCGCCTATTTGTAGGAATGACAGAGCCCACAACGGCATGGCGATAATTGCCTCAAAAATTTCCATGACCCATGTTATGACAGCAAAGAAGAAATAAATGAATGGCAATACGGGCAATAAAAAATAAAGGACAAATCCTGCAGTTAAACCCAATGCACCTATGATAACGGCAATAGAACCAATAACATCCAAAACGCTACCCAAAAGCGTTAACGGCAAAAAACCTAGGCCTGCTGCTATCGCACCCCCTACATCTGCGACGATCCCAGCGCCAATCCACCACCATGCTTTTTGAAAAATGGAATATCCTGCATTTACTAAAGTTGACATGGGATCAAGCGTCCTGGTTGCAGGATTATCTTGAGCTAATATCACAAGCTCGTCTGGTATAATCATAGATGCTATAGCGCAAGCTTGACTATCCCACCAAGAAGGCGCCTCTCCCAAATTACGGCATTGTTCAGGAGCCTCTTCAGGTGGCTCAAAATAGGCATGCACGTTATTGCTCATGTGATTGTAGATATTAGAAATTAGAGTTTCTGTTTCACTACCAACCCTAACTAAATAAGGAGACCAGATCACACCTCCCACTCTTTCGACGTTAGCT
>CAJXOI010000160.1 GCA_913057885.1 uncultured Micavibrio sp. | reverse complement strand
GACGTATCCATGAAAAATTGCGATCTCGGTTGAATATCACTCGATTTTTCAATCACGTCTTCGGGCAATTCTTCGATAAAACGGGATGGAATATTATTCACCCATTGGCCATAGGTACGGCGGTTTGCGGCATGGGTGATAAAGGCGCGTTCGCGCGCGCGGGTAATCCCGACATAGGCCAGGCGGCGTTCTTCTTCTAATCCTTTGAGGCCGTTTTCATCCATTGTGCGTTGGGACGGGAATAAGCCCTCTTCCCAGCCGGCTAAAAACACACAATCAAACTCCAACCCTTTGGCACCATGCAGGGTCATGATCGTCACTTTTTCGGCGCTATCATTTTCCTGTGCCTCCATCACCAGGGCAACATGTTCCAAAAATTGCGCAAGGGATTCAAAATCCGCCATGGCGGCGATCATCTCATTCAGGTTTTCAACACGGCCTGATGCTTCGATGGATTTATCATCCTTCCACATCCGCATGTATCCGCTTTCTTCCAATATTGTATTGGCCAGTTCTGGATGAGGGATGGTTTCAATGCCTGTGCGCCATGTCGCAAATTGCGCCAATAGTCCGCTGAGTGTCTCGCGCTGTTTAGGCTTCAGGTCATCCGTGTCACATAATTCCAAAATTGAATCATGCAGGGAAATGCCGCTGAGGCGGGCGTGATCATAGAGTTTTTGTACGGTGGATTGCCCCAAACCCCGCTTGGGCGTATTGAGGATACGCTCCAAAGCCAAATCATCATGCGGTTGCGCCGTCACACGCAAATAGGCCAGGGCATCACGAATTTCCATCCGTTCATAAAATCGTGGGCCGCCCACAACGCGATAGGGGATGTTGAGGGTGATAAAGCGTTCTTCAAATTCGCGCATTTGAAATCCTGCGCGCACTAAAACGGCCATTTCAGAGTTTTTCACTTGCTTGCGTTGGAGCTGTTCTATCTGCTCTCCCACCCACTTGGCCTCGGCCTCGCCATCCCACAGGCCATGCACAATGACTTTGTCGCCCGTGCCTTTAGTTGTTTTGAGGGTTTTTCCAAGGCGTTTTACATTATGGTCAATGACGCCATCGGCGGCGGTCAGGATATTTTGGGTGGATCGGTAATTATCTTCTAGTCGTACCGTTTTGGCGCCCTGAAAATCTTTTTCAAAACGCAATATATTTTCCACCTGTGCACCACGCCATCCATAAATGGATTGGTCATCATCACCGACAACGCAAATATTATTGGATTTTTGCGCTAACAGGCGAAGCCATAGATATTGCGCCACGTTCGTATCCTGATATTCATCAACCATGATGTACCGAAACCGTGTCTGAAATTTATCCAAGATATCGGCATGGCTTTGGAAAATGGTTATCATATGCAACAATAAACCCCCAAAATCGCAGGCGTTGAGCGTTTTGAGGCGGGATTGATAGGTTTTGTATATCTCAACCGCCTTACCATTTGCGAAATCGCCGGCTTCTTCGGCGGTGACTTTATCGGGTGTCAGGGCGCGGTCTTTCCATCGATCAATCAGCGATGTTGCAACCTTGGGCAACCATTTTTTAATATCCAACCCCATATCGGTCATAATTTGTTTCACAAGGCGTTGTGCATCATCGGGGTCAATAATCGTGTAATTGGATGACAGACCAACCAAATCCGCATGTTGTCGTAACATCCGCCCTGCAAGGGCGTGAAATGTACCTAGCCACCATCCCTCAACGGGTGCACCATCCATCAAGCCCGAAACACGGTCTTTCATTTCATTGGCGGCCTTATTCGTAAATGTCACGGCCAAAATTTCGGCGGGCATCGCCTTGTGCTGTGCCAAAATATGCGCCAAACGAGTGGTCAGGACGCGGGTTTTACCTGTGCCCGCCCCCGCCAAAACAAGCAACGGCCCTTCGGTTGTTTCCACGGCCATGCGTTGCGAAGGGTTGAGGGCATTCAAGTAGGGGACAGAATTATTCATCACCCTAGTATTTAGCGCAAAGGGGTTGTATTGTCCATGTCATGAAAATTATGTCGTGGAATATAAATTCTGTTCGCCTGCGTGCGCCGATGGTTGTGAAAATGATGGAGGAAGCCCAACCCGACATTATATGTTTGCAAGAAACAAAATGCCCTGACGAGGCATTTCCGTTCAAGGTATTTAAAAGGGCCGGATACGACCATATTCACGTCCACGGGATGAAATCCTATAATGGGCAAGCGATTTTATCCAAAATGCCGTTTGAATCGACCGCTATTCATCACCGCGTGGGTCGGGAGGATTGTCGCCATATTGCAGTGACGGTAGATGGTATCGATATTCATAACCTTTATATCCCCGCGGGCGGGGATGAGCCTGACCCTAATCTGAATGAAAAATACAAACATAAATTGGACTTTGTCGACGAAATAACGGCGTTTTTTGCATCGCATTACAAAAAAAATAACAAGGTGATTGCGCTTGGTGATTTCAACATCGCCCCCCATGAACATGATGTGTGGAGCAGCAAGCAATTGAAAAATGTTGTGTCGCACACTGAACCGGAAATCACCAGGTTATTAAAAATGCAGCAATCCTTGAATTTCACAGATGCCGCGCGGCATTTTATCCCTATGGATGAAAAGGCCTATAGCTGGTGGTCTTATCGCAATCGGGATTGGAAAGTTTCCAATCGTGGGCGGCGGTTAGACCATATCTGGATGACGGAAGCGGTTGCCGGATCACTATCATCCTATGACATGTTTTCGCATGCGCGAGATTGGGACAAACCATCCGACCATGCACCCATCATGATTACACTAAATTAAGCTAAATTTATCTCTAATTCATAGTTAGTTTGTATTTTAGGCTTTGTTAACCTTTCATATACTATAATGGAATCATGAGAGGGAAGATTTTCAAATTATGCTTGATAATGTTTGCGGGAATTGGCCTCTCGGCTTGCGCTGGAGACGGACGCAAGATGCATGCATCGGCACCGATGCCACCGACAACACCAAACACACCTCTTACATATGCTGCAGCATTTTCTAATATACAGCCTGCTGCAAACTATAATTCCGAGTCTTTGTCTTATAATGACTCAAATGCTGCACCATCCAGACAATGTAAAACCTCATCGTCGTTTAACACAAGCGGACCAACTATTGGCTATGAAGTGAGCGACCGCACGCATGTTGGTTTTGATGTTAAACCCGACATCGATGTCTTTGACCCATCTGATGCGGAAGTGCGGTTTGGCTTGAATTTCACTGTGTCCTTGGGTATGCCGTCGAATGACCGCCCAAAATGCACACATAACGGATATTACGGCGTACTTCCCGCGCTGGCCAACACGGATGTTTCGGCAAAGCTTAGCGAAGTCACAGAGATGGATAGCATCAAGTCCTATGTCGAAGACCGCATTGACGCCCGCGAACAACGTGCAAAAGAACGCCAAAAACGTCTAGAGCGCGGATTTTAATTTTTTTGCGCCGCGTGCCCATAACAAAAATCCTATTCCTGCAATCAATATCAATTGTCCCGCAAGGTAGA
>CAJXOI010000159.1 GCA_913057885.1 uncultured Micavibrio sp. | reverse complement strand
CCGCATGGTCTTGCGTTGAAAAAATATTGCATGATGACCACCGTACCGTTGCACCCAGCGCAATAAGGGTTTCAATCAAAACCGCCGTTTGAATGGTCATGTGCAAACATCCGGCGATGCGGGCGCCCTTCAAAGGCTGGGACGCGCCATATTCCTCGCGCGTGGCCATAAGGCCAGGCATTTCCGTTTCGGCCAAAGAAATTTCCTTCCGCCCCCATTCCGCCAATGCAATATCGGCAACTTTGTAATCTTGTTCTTCAGAGGGTTGGGCAAGTGCAGTCATAGCTAATTCCTTGGTTATGTATAAAGATGTTGATTTTTAATGCGGTTATATGGTTAACTCTTTTCAACCCCTATTTAAGGGCTGTAGAGAAGAAAAGCAATAACTAAGAACAAAGAAATAAACAATGACATTCTTTTACAATCCAACACACCAAACCGATCATTACGGGCATTCGACCAAGTATGAAATTCAGTATGTTGATAACACGGCCAAGGCACCACAAATTAGAGGCCAATTTGACCTCATACATCCACAAACAGTGGCCACAGTAACACAAAGTGCCACAGCAGAGATGGATATGCCCATTGATCTGGAAGAATTGACCATTAATGTCATTTCGATCATGAATGGCGCGCAACCCCGACGACAAACAACCGATTTCGATTTTCATTACAGTCGAGACGAAGCCTCCGTTCACATCCATTTCAAAGACCCTGCCAAGGGAGGGAATACGCGAAAAATCGCAACGATCACGTGCCTCAGTAAAGAGCATGCCCTTCCATCCGATTTGGGTGAACGTTTGGTCGAACTCTATGATCGTGCAGGCAATCAATCTCCTTCGGCCGATCGTCGCCCCATACTAACGTAAATCATTTATCGCCTAAAACGCATGACCATGGTACAAAAATGCATGGTCATGATTGAAGGCACCAAACAAAAAGAAGAAACATACGGTAAAATTGTTGCCGCGTGGGATGATGCAAAAACGGGTCAGACCATCACCATCGTGCAACCCAATGACATGGGCGGACGATCCCTTGAAAAAACACTGATGGCCCTATTCCCTGACGCAACATCCGATTCCCGTAACAAGGCCCGGTATATAACATTAACAAAATCTGATTATATACATGAAAAAACAAAGGAAATTTTAATTGAGTGGCGGCGATACAATGAGCTGACCTTTGTCGACACAATCGGGTTTTATTCTATGCCTGGAATTTTCGGGTGGGACAAAGTTGATAAGGGTTCGATGATACTATGCGATCACCTTGATAAATTGAAAGGTATTGTTGCCGATTTTGGTTGTGGTTACGGATACTTAAGTCATTTTTCTTTAGCAAAATTTGAAGAAATAGAACAACTTTATGCCATTGATATTGACCCCAAAGCGGTGGCCGCAACACGCAAAAATATAGTCAATTCCCGCGCAAAAATCATCGAAGGGGACTGCACAAAAATTATACCTGATTTACCGCAATGTGATGTCATTATCATGAACCCGCCGTTCCATAACGGGTCATCCGAAGATAAAAAATTGGGTCAGGATTTCATCAAAACCGCGTCCCATCATTTGAAAAAATCGGGGGTTCTTTTTATGGTAGCAAACGCCCACTTGCCATATGAAAAAATCTTGAAATCGGAATTTCCTATCTTAGAAAAACTATTCGAAGGTCATGGTTTCAAAATCTTCAAAACCTCATTTGTGCCAGTGACCAAATGACCATTCAAAAAATTATGCTTGCCATAGGACAGACGGGTGCCTGTGTCAAAATCGACAATATCGCCGCCCGCTTGTAATAATAACGCATGAGCGGCGGCCGTATCCCACTCATAGGTCGCGACAAAACGCGGATATAAATGCGCCGTCCCGTCGGCAATGAGGCAAAATTTGAGAGAGGACCCACGTGTGGTATAAGACGACACGGTTTGATTTTTCAAAAACTGTTTTCGAATGGCGTCTTTATGCTTATCAGGATGCAGCTCCTTGCCAACCATCACCAGCCCCTCCTGTGCGTCATAAGGTCTGGTACGAATAGCAACATCATTACGGAACACACCCAGCCCCTCACCACCATAGTAAACATCTCCAATGGCCGGAAGGTATACACACCCAAAAACGGGCACGCCGCCACGAATAAGGCCGATATTGATGGTAAAATCCTTTGACCCCTTAATGAACTCCTTTGTTCCGTCCAGAGGATCGATAAGCCAATATTCGTCAGCCCCACTAACATCGGGGGCTAATCCATCTTCGGCCAGCTCTTCTGCAACAATAGGAATGTCCGGGGTAAGCCGTGCCAACCCCGTTAGAATTAAATCTTCCGAAGCCTGATCTGCAAGGGTCACGGGCGATCGATCCGTTTTTTCCCGCACTTCAACGCCCTCGTGAAAGTGCGGCATGATCACCTCACTCGCCTGTTTAGCGAGGGCTATTATATCTTGAAAATATCGTTCGGGATTAAATGTCATTTTTTTCCCTTTCGTTTATGTTTCGGTGTTGTTTTCTTTTTCTTCTTGAACCGTTTGCCGTCGTCTTTGCGCCCTCTTTTAGTTTGATAAGAACGTTGACGGCCCGATTTTGTTGGCTTGTCAGACGGGCGCAACATCCCCTCTGGCGCAATAAAGCCTGGGATATCCGCGCCTTTATGCGCGTCCACTATTTCTAAAACGCATGACCCCGTTAAACGATCCGCCTCTCGAATCATCACACGCACCGGGGCGCATAGGCGAAATGTCCGCCCGGTGCGTTTGCCAATCAGGGCATGCGCCTTTTCCACATGTTCATAATAATCCCCAGGCAGGGTTTTTATAGGCACAAGGCCATCCGCACCATTTTCATCCAACCGGACAAATAACCCGAAATTGGTCACACCCGAAATGCGCCCCGTAAATTCCTGCCCTCCACGTGCTTCCAAATATGATGCGGTGAAACGGTCAACGGCGCTGCGCTCCGCCTCCATAGAATTACGTTCCGTTTTCGAAATATGATCGGCAATTTCATCTAAGGTCACCGCCTCTTCATCGCTCAACCCGCCCTCACCAAGGCCATAAGCCCGAATAAGCGATCGGTGCACAATCAAATCGGCATAACGGCGAATGGGTGATGTAAAATGTGCGTATTTGCGCAAGGCCAATCCATAATGTCCTGCATTATCGGGGCTATAGACCGCTTGGGATTGTGACCTCAAAATGACCTCGTTGACAAGATGGGCATGGTCCAACCCTTCAACCTTTTTCAGGATGGAATTCAGAACGGAGGGTTTTGGCACATTGCCTTTTGCCAAATTCAGGCCAAACCCTTCCAAAAAATTAGATGCATTATCAATGCTGTCGCTGTCCGGTTGGTCATGGACGCGGTATATACAGGGTGCGTTTTTCGCCTCTAACGCCTCGGCCGCCGCAACATTGGCCAAGATCATAAATTCCTCGATCATTTTATGCGCGTCAAAACGTGCGCGTAATTTGACCCCCGTCATTGTGCCGGTGTCATCAATGACAATTTGCCGTTCAGGCATATCA
>CAJXOI010000158.1 GCA_913057885.1 uncultured Micavibrio sp. | reverse complement strand
ATGGCAATTGCACATTATGTTATGAATGGATGGATTTTTAAAACTGCACACGATTTTGTCAAACCCCCATCCAGCCTTTGGCGATTATTTTGGAAAACAGTCGTTATCAGCTTCATAGCCATTCTTCCACTTTTTGTCACTGGAATTATCATTGAGCTATTTTTAAGTGACGGAATTGCAAAATTTTTGTTGGGTGGGCTGATGGTTTTGATGGCCTTATTCTGGTTTATCTTTGTAGTCGTGAAGCTTTATGTCGGCATCCCCCATTTCAGTGTGAGAGATCAGGGCTCACTTCGATCATTATTTGATATAACCGACGGATATTTTTGGTACTTGGCCTGTGTTATCGGGTGGGTATTTATTTACGCCCTTGTTATTATGATATTGCTGGGGTTAATTATGATTTTGTTTGGCCTTATTGCCTTTTTATCCGGCCCGCTGGGTGGCCTTATCACCGCTTTTGTCGTTGGAGTCGTGCAAATTACAGCGTCGTTACTTTATATCTTCATTGCCGCTGAGGCCTACAAGCAGATCATCGAAAATAAATCTTGAGAACGGTTTGGCAAATATCTTATGCTAAACCGCATGAAGGCAGCACAATAAAGATGATTCAATCTCAACTCACATCCCATCAAGACCCGTCTTTACACGATGAAATGCGTATTATGACCGATCAAGACGGCGTAATTATCGAGGTAAATGATCACTTTGCAAACATAATGGGTGTTGATCGCCAGGATTTGGTTGGTCGCAAGATGTTTGATAACGTTCTTTTCGAAAATTATAATGATCTGTTTGAGGGGTTTTCCAGCCTTAGTCAGTCTTTATCTGATAATGGCGAGGCCATGAGCCATTTTAATGTCGGCACTCACAAGGTCTTACTTGGTGAATATCAAAAGCCCATCGATTTTCACTTTGACTGGATTAAAAGCCACAAAGGAGAATTCTACCTGATCGGCAGTTCGATGTACCATACGCAACCCAATCATGATTGGGTGAACGAATTTAACCAAATCGCCCCCGCTCAGGAACAAAACAGCTCTGAGATTTCTGTCGTTAGAGAGGATTCCCAGCATAGAATACTCAACAGTTCTGATATATCCATTTTTGCCGCATTCAATACCGAAATTATGTGCGTCTTGTCCAATGATGGTGTCATTTTGCGTGATAATGGGCGGCTTACGGCACAAGGATTTGATACATCCAAGACCAATAATCTTTTGGATTTTGTTCATAGTGATGACAAAACGACTCTCAGGCAGTACATACAAACATTGTCAGACAACGATCCTGATCAGATCTCAGACCCTATGACATTTGAAGCGCGAATGAAAACAAGCCAAAATGACGTGAAATGGATGACATGGCGAATTCAATGGCGTTACGATAAATTATATTGCATCGGCCACGATATGACCGAGGTTAAAACAACCGAAATTTCCTTGAAACGGCGCGAACAAGAATTGTCGGAGGCACAGGCACTTGCGCTTATGGGACATTGGCGATGGTCTGTTGGCGCAGACGAGATAGAATGGTCTGATCAGATTTATAATATTTTCGGGGTTACGCGTGATGATTTCACCCCAACCTTGGATAACACGAACGCCTTGCTACATAAACGGGATATTGGGCATTTAATGCAGGCCTTTCAACGTGCCATTATCGAACAAAATGATTATGACATTGATTTCCGCGTTGTACGCGGGGATGGAACAATCCGTTATGTCCGATGCGAAGGACGGTGTGAATTGGACGAAGACGGCGATGTTATTGCCCTATACGGCGTGATGCAGGATATTACCGCCCAAACCGAACATGCGATGGAATTACACGCCGCAAAAGATGCCGCTGAACAGGCCTATGCCTCCAAAACGCGGTTTTTAGCCAACATGTCACATGAATTGCGTACGCCACTGAATGCCATTATCGGATTTTCCGATATGATTGAACGACAAATGTTGGGCGCGGTTGGCAATGACAAATACGTGGAATATGCAAACAGCATTAAAAAAAGCGGGGAACATTTACTGGCTCTTATTACAGATATTCTCGATATGTCGAAAATCGAGGTTGGGAAATATGAATTGGCCATTGAGGACATTGACCTTGGCGACGTCGTAAACACAGCTGTTCGCATGATCGAATCTCGTGCAATGGATGGTTTGATTGAAATCAACAACCATATTCCGAATAGAGGCCCTATGCTAAAAGCGGATCGCCGTGCCGTCATGCAAATCCTGTTAAATATCCTGTCAAACGCTGTGAAATTTACCGAACCCGGCGGCGAGATCACCATGGATATAGAAGAATTTGAAAATCATGTCTCCATCAAAGTGACAGACAGTGGTATCGGCATTCCCGCCAATAAATTGTCGGCTGTGCTCCGCCCCTTTGAACAAGTTTCCAACGCCTTTACCCGAAACCACGAGGGATCAGGATTGGGATTAGCAATTACAAAAGAACTGGCGGAACTTCATGGTGGGATGATTTCACTTGAGTCAAAAGAGGGCGAGGGGACATGCGCCCATATTCGCCTTCCGCGACACGCTAAAGAAAAACAGAAGAAATAGTGCCGCGCAGATGGTATAAATTGTCATGGCCGCGACAAAAGAAAAACCATCCGAATTTTTTATCCATCTGGTCTCGGATTCAACAGGATCAACCTTACAGGGTTTGGCCAAGGCATGCCTTGCACAATTTGAAGGGGTGGAACCCCATGAAAAACATTGGAACCTGATACGCACATCTGAACAAATTGAAATGGTTTTGGACGGCATTGCCGATGAACCGGGCCCTGTTCTTATGACTTTAGTGAGTCCTAAATTACGATCACAATTACGCAACGGATGCCGCAAAATGAAATTACCTTGTGTGCCCGTACTTGACCCTATCTTAACAGGCTTATCATCTTATTTAGGTATAGAGGGACTCAACACACCAAGGTTACAACATAAAATGGATGATGCCTATTTCCGCCGCATTGATGCATTGGATTACGCCTTGCACCATGATGACGGGCAATTGATGGAGGGATTGGATCAGGCCGATGTTATCTTGGTTGGTGTATCCCGCACATCAAAAACACCCACATCCATTTATCTGGCCAACCGTGGGATAAAGGCGGCTAACATCCCTCTTGTCCCAGGCGTGGTAATTGACCCAAGCTTTTTTCGATTTTCAAAACCGCTTTATGTCGGCCTTACAGAATCTCCCGCGCGATTATTGGAAACGCGTAAATCCCGATTATTAGAAGAAGGAAAAGACACTGTTGCATATCGCAACAACGCCTATTTAGACGAAGACGCGATTATTGATGAAATAAAGGCTGCGCGTAAAATTTTCTCAAGTTACGGATGGCCGGTCATTGATGTAACAAAACGATCAATCGAAGAAACGGCAGCAGAAATCATGACAATTTTGCTGCAAAGAAAAAACGAGAAAACGGAATCATTTTTACCATGAAAATTATTGGGCTTACGGGATCAATCGGAATGGGGAAATCGGTTTTAGCCGAACAATGTCGTTTTCTTA
>CAJXOI010000157.1 GCA_913057885.1 uncultured Micavibrio sp. | reverse complement strand
CCCGGACGCATAATGGGGCGTTTAGATGTTAACACTGCTCTGTTGCTCTCTCGCTCCTCAATCGCATGTGGGTTGTTGTCCGGCCGCATGATAGGGCGCTGAGTAATAGTTTGTTCGCCGCAATGAATGTCATGCCAGCTATATTCTATCTCAATTTCTTGTTGTGGGATGTCGATGACCAAATTGTCTGGACGCATCTGTGGCCTTGGTGAAGTTGTAACGGCGCGAACATCATTCCACGTTGCGGCAATTAAATCGGCATCATGTGTTGCGGCCACAGATATTGCCGTATCTAAAGTTCTGGCAAAACCACCCATGCTGGCCATGATTTCTTGTTGAATATCATGTGGAACACATTCTAATATCGTATTGATTCCTCTTTGAAAAATGCGTCCGGAATTGCTGTTGATATTTGCGGTCGATATTGTTTCAATCTCTGCAACGCGGCTTTCGGGGGATGATTGTATGGCATCATATATAATTGCCCCGCCGCGCTGTCCTTGATTCCAAACCAAATATGCTTTTGTGGCAACATCGCCTCTGGCGGCTAAATCAGTGCCGTTGAAATTATCACTATGTGCCTCGGGCAGGATTGATATTGTTCTCAAGCCTGCAAATTCTGCGGCGAAATCGTCATTACGGCGTAGTTCACTAATCAATTGATATTGCTCTGATGAGAGCAGGTCGTCGCCTTCGCCGCTTCGCAATTGTGCCGCACGCTCCCTATCGGTCAATGTTGATCGATCAGATAATAATCTGTCAATCGCTACGCGTGTTGGCTCGTCTGCGTCAAGTCTGTTATAAAATGTCATATCACGAGCGATTTCGTGCAATCCTGTTATCAATTCCCCTGCCTGAATTTGAAATGACCCTATGGCGTCCTGTCCCTCAGGTGAGGCAACGTGGCCGAAATTTGTTTCTAGGGCTTCTTTGTATATCATGACAATGGGGTCAATCCCCGTCAGATCATAAGCCATAAGAGCGTTGTGACAGGCTTGTTGAAATCGATCAGTTGTGTTTTGGCAGGCCAAATGAAATGCAAATGCTGCTGATCCAGATAAATATCCGCGATTATCAATGATAGGCCTGTTAAAAGACGGGTCATCCGCTGGTTCAATTGTGTCAGCAGGCGTCGTGATGCCATAGTGGGAAGGTTCTTCACTCATTGATAGCAAACTAACACCCACCATGGCTGATAGGGTGACGCCATTTAAAGCCATTCCCGGCCAATTGTGCTTTAAAAACCCCTTGTTTTTCTTCATTACGCCTTATTATAAAGGCCATAACTTTCCAACATCTTATGTTTCAATAAAATTTGAAATAAAGCATGGATGATGCCTTGCACCAATATTAGGGCGTGCTATCCTATTTTCATCAAAAAATGATCAAAGGATGAGAAACGTATGAATATCCATGAATATCAAGCCAAAGGAATTTTAGAACAATACGGCGTGGCCGTGCCAAAGGGCTTTCCCGCCATGAGTGTTGATGAGGCCGTTAAGGCGGCGGAAAGCATGGATAGTTCCTTGTTTGTTGTTAAGGCGCAAATTCATGCCGGTGGTCGCGGCGCAGGTCATTTCAAAAACAATCCTGAAGGTAAAGGCGGCGTTCGCCTGTGTAAAACGGTCGATGAAGTCCGCGATGCGGCCGAGGCGATGATGGGGCAAGTTTTGGTGACAAAGCAATCCGGACCAGAGGGAAAAGAAGTTCAACGTCTGTATGTAACAGACGGTGTTGATATTGCCAAGGAATATTATTGTTCAGTTTTGTTGGACCGTGCGACCTCTCGTGTGACATTCATGGTTTCGACCGAGGGTGGTATGGATATTGAAGAAGTCGCCGAAGAAAACCCTGACGCGATTACAAAGGTATCGATTGACCCGGCAAGCGGGATGAGTGGTTTTCACGCACGGCGTTTGGCCTTTGCATTGGGATTAACGGGCGATACAATGAAATCGGCGGTGAAATTTTTCTCTGCCCTTTACAAATGTTTTATCGAAACCGATGCGTCTATTGTTGAAATCAACCCATTGATTGTGACGGACGCGAATGAGGTGATGGCGTTGGATGCCAAGATGAACTTTGACCCGAACGCATTGTTCCGTCAAAAGGACATCGCCGCGATGCGTGATGAGAGCGAAGAAGACGCACAGGAAAAAGAGGCCGCAGATTGGGAACTCAATTACGTGCGCCTTGATGGGAATATCGGGTGTATGGTGAATGGCGCGGGACTTGCCATGTCGACCATGGATATCATTAAACTCTATGGGGGTGAGCCTGCGAATTTCTTGGATGTCGGGGGCGGCGCAACGGCGGAACGTGTGACGGCTGCGTTTAAAATCATCCTCTCTGATCCGAATGTTAAGGGTGTTTTGGTCAATATCTTTGGCGGAATCATGAAATGTGACGTGATCGCCGAGGGTGTGATCGCCGCGGCAAAAGAAGTGCAATTGAATGTGCCGTTGGTGGTGCGTCTTGAGGGGACGAATGTTGAGAAGGGGAAAGAGTTGTTGAATAATTCAGGCTTACCCATTATTGCAGCGGACAATCTAGCCGATGCAGCGCAAAAAGTCGTCAATGAAACAAAAACAGCCATGGCGGCTTAACGCCCACTTTCGCCATTCCGCCGAGGCTGAATTCTATTAACCATGTAGGAGTAGAGAAAAAATGTCAGAAATTATAAGAAAAAGAGCTTTAAAAAATAGATTGAGCGGAATTGCCATTCATAATAACACGGTTTACCTCTCAGGGCAGGTTTCTTGGAATGCCCAAAGTGAATCAATTCAAAACCAAACAAAAGATATTTTGAATGTTATCGACGAAATGCTAGCTGAGGCAGGCTCTGATAAAACAAAACTTATATCTGTAACAATATGGCTAACTGATATGGGCGATTTTGATGGTTTCAATGAAGTTTGGGACTCTTGGATTCCTGAAGGTTGTGAGCCAGCAAGGGCGTGTGTAGGTGCGCCTTTAGCGCAATTAAAAGACCATGAATTTTGCGTTGAGGTTGCTGTAATTGCTGCGATTTAAATAAAGGAAGGACAAAAATAAAATGTCAGTATTAGTCAATAAAAATACGAAAGTCATCTGTCAGGGATTCACTGGATCTCAGGGCACATTTCACAGTGAGCAAGCCATTGCTTACGGCACGCAAATGGTTGGTGGTGTGACACCGGGGAAGGGCGGTCAAACGCATCTTGGCTTGCCGATTTATAATACAGTGTATGACGCGCGCGAGGCCACACAGGCCAATGCATCGGTGATTTACGTTCCGCCGCCATTCGCGGGGGATGCAATCTTAGAGGCGATTGATGCAGAAATCGAATTGATTGTATGTATTACTGAGGGGATTCCGGTATTGGATATGGTGAAGGTCAAACGCGCATTGACCAATTCAAAATCCCGTTTGATCGGCCCTAACTGTCCAGGTATTATCACGCCTGATGAGTGTAAAATCGGTATTATGCCTGGTCATATCCATAAAAAAGGCTCGATCGGGATTGTTTCGCGTTCTGGGACACTCACATACGAGGC
>CAJXOI010000156.1 GCA_913057885.1 uncultured Micavibrio sp. | reverse complement strand
TAAAGTTACCAAGGCATCATCCATACGTGTGGATGAACATAGTGGGCGAAGACCGGATTCCTCTGCCTTTTGTACCGGGATTTTCAGACGCATACGATCTTTTTCAAAAGCGATAGAGTACAGGGAGACATCCACACCACCGACATTGAAAGATTCAATGCCTTCGATATGGCCAACACCATGGGCGGGATACACAACGGCATCACCTTGATTAAAGTTCACAAAATCGTTTGCAGGGGTTTTACTCATGCTTAACTTCCTCTCATATAAAATTTTTATCTTATAAATCAGCTTTATGCTCAGAGCTTATTATTTTTTCATGCCGTCTGGTTGCGCGCGCGATGACTTATTTTTGCTCTATCGCTCAACAATAAAGGGCATTACAGCCCATTTATAATTAAACTTGCTATTATTTACAAAAGGACACTACCACAAAAATACCTGAAAATCAACTGCATATTATGTATATATTTTAAATATTGATTGTGCTGATTGCCCCTTAAAACTTGCGTATTACATGTAATCACGTATCGTATGATCATCATAAAAAAATTTCGAAAAAAAGAATTAAAATATTAAATGTCTGAAACGCATGTCTCCAACCCAACCAAAATTTTTATCTTGGCCATGGGATCAACAGTTTTATTCTCTCTATTAAATTTAGGCGTCAAATATGCCGCTGAAAGTGGAGTTCATTTTTCTCAAATCATGCTTTTTCGCTGTTTGCTGGCCTTGCCTGTTGTCTTATTGTTGGTCTCTAAGCAGTCATCTAGTCAAATTCTATTGCATACAAAACGTCCATGGGGGCATGTCATTCGCGCCGCCCTCGGCCTGAGTGCTATGGCTTGTTTTTTTATATCCTTCAAATTGATGCCGCTTGGTGATGCTACGGCATTGCACTTCGCCGCGCCAATGGTTTTAACGGCACTATCTGTTCCGTTTTTAGGGGAAAAGGTTGGTCCATGGCGGTGGTCTGCAGTCATATTTGGATTGGTTGGTGTTATTATTGTTGCTAATCCAACAGGGGGTGGTAGTCAGCTTGGGGCTTTTTTTGCTGTGCTTGGTGCGACCTTATCAGCCATATCCAATTTAATGGTGCGTAAAATGGGTGATACTGAACACTCCTTAACCATTGTGTTTTATTTCACTATGGCAGGGGTCATTGTGTCTCTGATCCTGTGCCCATTTTTCTGGCAGCCTATTAATACTGTTTGGGTTTTCTATGCCCTGTTATCTGTCGGAATTCTGGGCGGTATTGCACAATATTTACTGACGATTGCATATGCGGAGGCACCCGCCGCCTATGTAAGTGTGTTTTCATATGCCTCAATTGTTTTTGCAATCGGCTTTGATGTTATTTTTTGGATGCATATGCCTGATTGGAATGTATGGGTGGGCAGTACGATTATTGTTGGTAGTGGTCTAATCATCCTTTACCGTGAAGTCATTCATAAGGGGCGTAAAGCCAGATTGAGCCTGTATGGCTTAACGCCAATCAGGCCAACCCCTGCAGATTTAAAGAAAGATCACCCTAGACGACGTAAAACAGATCGGGTAAATAATCAAGAAAACATAATAAAGGATTAATAGCCCATGACATTCGTTGTGACCGATGTTTGTATAAAATGCAAATACACTGATTGTGTAGAGGTGTGCCCCGTTGATTGTTTTTATGAGGGTGAAAATATGTTGGTGATTCATCCTGATGAATGTATTGATTGCGGGGTTTGTGAACCTGAATGCCCGATCGATGCAATTGTACCAGACAGCGATCCTAGAGCGGATAAATTCCTAGAGCTTAACCGTGACTATTCCGAACAGTGGCCTGTTTTAACTCGGAAAAAAGATCCTCTTCCAACGGCCGAAGAATTTAAAGGTATCGATAATAAAATTGAGCAATTTTCGCCTAACCCTGGGGAAGGAGATTAGGGGAAGGGCCTATACGTTAAAACGGAACAAGATGACATCACCATCCTTGACAACGTATTCTTTTCCTTCTTGGCGCATTTTTCCCGTATCTTTGGCCCCTTGTTCTCCGTTGGCAGCAATGTAGTCGTCAAAAGAAATGACCTCGGCCTTGATAAAACCTTTTTGAAAGTCAGTATGGATAACGCCGGCGGCTTCGGGCGCTTTCCACCCTTTATGTATCGTCCATGCACGGCATTCTTTAGGCCCAGCAGTGAAATAGGTTTGAAGATTCAAGAGGTCAAAGCCTGATTTGATAATTTTGTCCAGGCCGGCCTCGTCCAAACCCAGAGAGTCCAAAAACTCCCGTTTGTCGTCATTACTGTCCATTACGGCGATTTCGGCCTCGATCGCGGCGGAAATTACAACGACATTGGCACCTTGGTTTTTGGCCATATCGGCCACTTTTTTCGACCATTCATTGCCTGTTGCGGCATCTTCCTCATTAACATTACATACATAAAGTATTGGTTTAACTGTTATCATTTGAAGTCTGTTTAACAATGGTTTGTCATCTTCGTGTACGTCTGCTGTGCGTGCTGGTTGTCCCGCATCCAATACCGTTTTAACCTTTTGCGCGACGGAGAGGAGGGCAGCCGCGTCTTTATCATTACCACGTGCCCTTTTCTCCATATTCGTAATTTGTTTTTCAATGGATTCCAGGTCCGCCAACATCAATTCTGTTTCAATAATTTCAGCATCCCGGATTGGATCAACCGATCCTTCGACATGGGTGATGTCTCCATCCTCAAAACATCTCAGAACATGAATAATCGCATCGGTCTCGCGAATATTGGCCAAAAATTGATTCCCCAATCCTTCGCCTTGCGATGCGCCTTTGACAAGCCCTGCAATGTCCACAAATTCTAATTGTGCGGGGATCACGTTGGCGGATTTAGCCAAATCGGCAATTTGGTTGAGGCGGGGGTCTGGCACGGCAACCCGTCCGACATTGGGTTCAATAGTACAGAACGGAAAATTCGCCGCCTGTGCATTGGCTGTGGCCGTTAAGGCATTGAATAATGTTGATTTCCCAACGTTCGGCAGGCCGACAATTCCACAATTAAATCCCATAAACTCTCTCCGTCATTTGATTGTGCTTATTAGCATGACCTAAAGTGAGAATCCAGAAAATTAGATCTAAGTTAATATTTTTTTCTTGTAATATAAATATATTTATGTAAAATATATCAATGAGTGATATGAATACTCATTCTAGTCAAGCCGCTAATTCTGACCGCGAGAGAGAGTTAGGCGAACTCTATCCTCCTTATTCCCGACTTGCAATCAGGGCGAGGGAAGAAGAAAAAACTCTTCAAGAGACCTTAGAAATCGTCTTTGACGAATGGAGAGATAAATATTCCGATATTTACTCAGGCCCGCCTAATACAATAGATGTTTTAGGAACTACTGTTCAAGAGCAGTGTGATTTTGAGTGTTTTGAATTTTATAGATCACCTGATCCAGATAATATATCAGGGCGCCCATCGTCTATCCCCATAGTTCCGCGCAGAAAAATGTAATAAAATACCCCCTTTAGGTGGATGGTTCCGTTTGCATTATTTTGGCGGTGAAATCAGAT
>CAJXOI010000155.1 GCA_913057885.1 uncultured Micavibrio sp. | reverse complement strand
GATCAGCACGACCATTATTATGGCGCCAATTACCATAGATTGTAGAGGTTTGTGAAGTGTCCGAAGGCCCAGTAATGCGACACAAGCCAATACAGTCAGGATAATAGGCGCTCGCTGCATCATTGCGGCCATTGCGGCAAAACATGTGATGGCAATGATCCCACCGACAAGGCGTTTCGCCAATGATGTGTTTTTCGTATCCGTTAACCAATGAAACCCCATTATCGCGGCAAAGGACACTAAAGGCGCGTTCGCCAAATAAAGAAGTGAGGTGTCAGCGGTAAAAAGATCTATGACAGCCATTTCCGGGATTAACGACGCACAATAGCGTAGGGCAAATAAGCCGCCTGCAAAAACCATTGCAACCTCTAAAAGCCTTACGGGTTGGGCATAAAAACACAACGGCAAAATCAAAAAAATGATCGGGATAAAATCACGGATTACGTCAGGCGTCTCATTGCCATAAAAAACGCCCAGCGCCAAAGGCACGGTCAGCATATAAAACAAAAAGAATCGGTGCCCAATCAGATATAAAGGGAGACCCCGTCCAATGAGCCCCTTTATCGGACGTTTCAAGCCCACTGAGACGATTAACAACCCACCAATCACCCATTCCACCCATCCAATGTGATCGGGTGTCGGACTTGAAAAAAGGGCGTATATAATGATTGCACTGAATAACGCATATTGCGACATGGTCACATTATATCACGAAAAAGAATGTCCCGTTAGCGCAGGAAAATTGGAGCGCCGGGTTGGTGACGAGGGGCTGGCTCGTCATCATAACCTCTATGAACCCTTTTTGGTAGGGCACTCTGCTCTTCTTGTTTAACAACCACCCTTCTGCGTTGTTGTTTTTCTACCGGTGCCGCTTGGGCAGAATTCGATGATATTGTTGGTGCTTGAGGATTAGATCCATAAGGACCTGTTGTCATCGCCGCCTTATATTTTTTAGGGTCAAAAACTCCGTTTTGTTGCACATATCGTCTGACCTGCGCCAATCGTGCATTATCCCCGCGACGGGCCAACAGGGCCATATAATCATACTGGTTGAGGCCACGACCAATTTCCTCGTCATAATAACTTAATTCCTGTTTGATCCGTCCAAATCCTGTCCCCGCAAATGGGTTCTTATTATTGGTTAATCCCGGTCCGGCCAATCGATCTGAAGGTTCAAACCGTCTTGTTTGCTCTTGATTAGCTTGAACCGCAGTTGGAACACGTGTCGTATATGTGTCATTCCCCGGTTTATAAGGACTGATAAAAATAGGTTGTGATTGTGCATTGGCCTGCCCCGTCGAAGACAGCACCATCATTACCGCCAAAGTAAGAAAAATTTTCATACTCTTATTATACGAAACCAAGGGTTAAAACGCACTTAAAAAAATCATTTCAAATTTACTTTATTCTTAAGACTCCTTTAACTGTTTTTGCATAAAGTTGAACTGTAAATCGCAAAACTAAAGGAAAGACGCGAAAAATGAACACAATGAACGCTGAAGATTTCTTGAAAAAAACAGGCATGGAAGAGCCGATGGCCCCTGGTATGATTAAATATCGCTATATCAAAGGGGATAAAGAGGGTACGTCCTATACAATTGTTTATGATTGGCGATCAGATTTAGACAAAATCCGTGTTGAAGTTCGCCCGGGCTTATCAGGAAAAATGCCTGATAAGGCAGAATTAAAAAACTATGCCGTATGGCTTCAGTCGCAAAATTATCTGGAATTGGATTTAGCTGAAGTCAAAGGCAACGCTTAATAATAGTGAGTTGAACGAGGAGAAAGCATCATGAGTGCATCAACGATGAAATCATTTGCCCAGAGTACGGGTAAGGCCGCAGGAAAGAAAAAAGGTGGCTTTTCAGGGCAGTTACTAGGAAAATTGGCTGATGGTATCGAAGCCATCGACGCCATGGCAGCATTGGCCGCGGGTCATGTGAACCGTTTCATGCAATTGGCGGCGGCGGCGGTGAAGGCACATACGCAAAAGCTGGAGGCCAAAGCAACAATCCCGTTTGTAAACCCAGATTACGATTTTAACGCCACATTAAACCCGCAAAAGGCCGCGTTGCGCAATGCCACGCCTAAATTAGGGCTTGGCAGTGGGTCTTCGGGCAAAAAGCGAAAGTCAAAGGAATAGGTCATGTCACATACACCGTCACCAAAACAAGGATTTGATAGACCGGGCGCAATGGCCGGTGTCCCAAAGGCAATGAGCGACGGACAGAAAGTCTCTGTCTTGCGTGCTATGAGAATGATTCGCGATGGTATGACAGACAGTGTCAACATGTCTGCATTAAGAGGGACAAAAGTGCATGAACTCAGCCCAGAAGTCATTGACTCTGTCAAAGCATCGCCAGCGGCGAACACACCCATTAGACCGGAACTGCCTGGATCAAAACTTTAGAATAGCGTTTGGACTTATACTCCACCGTCGGGTTTTAGTTTACTTCGGGGGTCAGCCGTATTGGCTTCATTTTTGTAATCTTTTGTATTCATAAGACAACCTACCAAAGGTCTTCCCGATTAAGTGGTTCAACACATTGAAACTGCCCCTCAAGATCATCAATATTCTTATTTCCAAGCGATTGCCCTAGCCAACCCTCAGGATATTCCAGCGGGAAAGGGGGGGGTATTTTTTTATCACTGACATTTTTGAACCCTGATTTTGAATAAAAATTCGTATCACCATAAGTGAAAACAAAATCAACATTCTTGTTTTTCAAATTCTCAATGGAAAATTGAATCAAAGCCTTGCCAATGCCTCTCCCTTGATAGTCACTATCAACGGCCATAGGTGAGAGAATGAACGCTTTTACAGGATGATTAAAAGTCATTGTCGAAAATATTGAGCATCCGACTATTCTATTACCCAGCATCGCTATAAATACATGAATATCGGCCTCAGCGGTCTCTGAAAGTAACTTGCTGACCAAATCAGAAATGATGAGTCCTTCCTTGTCACCCTCGGAATCGGAAAAAGTTTTTTGAAACAGAGATATAACCTCAGAATTCTGATCACCATTGAATTTTGCAAACTCTATATCGTTGGGATTTTGCATGTCTTTCATTTATGACGTTACTCCACCGTCACGGATTTGGCGAGGTTGCGCGGTTGGTCCACATCCGTACCCTTGATCACCGCCACGTGATAGGCCAATAATTGTACCGGTATCGCATAAATAATCGGCGCAATGAACGGGTTAACATCCTCCAACTTCACTGTCCAAACGGAATTTCCTTGCAAGGATTCCACCCCCACGGCATCACTGATCAAAAACACCTTGCCGCCACGCGCAACGGTTTCTTGAATATTGCTGGCCGTTTTTTCGAATAACGGATCATTCGCAGGCGCCAAAACAACGACAGGCACAGTATCGTCAATCAAGGCGATTGGCCCGTGCTTCATTTCCCCCGCGGCATAGCCTTCGGCGTGAATATAGGATATTTCTTTGAGCTTGAGTGCCCCTTCCATCGCCAAGGGGAACAGCGCTCCGCGCCCCAAATACAGAACATCCCGTGCCTGCGCGATATCTTTGGCAATATCCTGAATCGTTTC
>CAJXOI010000154.1 GCA_913057885.1 uncultured Micavibrio sp. | reverse complement strand
CCGCAATCGTTTGGACGCCATCATTCCGTTTAACAGCCTGACACCCGAAGTCATGCACCGCGTGGTTGATAAATTTATCATCCAGTTAGAGGCACAATTGGCCGACCGCAATGTTGTGATAGAACTCAGCCCTGCCGCACGCGCATTGTTGGGTGAATTGGGATATGATCCCGCCATGGGGGCGCGTCCAATGGGACGTGTGATTCAGGAAAAAATCAAAAAGCCTCTCTCCGAAGAATTGCTATTCGGGGCATTGGTCGAAGGCGGCGCGGTGCAAATCGATGTCAAGGACGGTGAATTTACCTTTGCCTATCCCAAAAATCAAAAATCAATTGGCAAAACATCCGTCAAACGCCTGCCAAAATCTGATAAGCAGGATGCTTAAAAACAGTGTAGAAATAATCACGTTTTTTCATTTTGAATATCTGAATGGTCTGGGTACACTGTACCCATGACTGTTGCCATCCTCGGAGAGAATATACAAGGGCTGATTGCCGGTGCGTTGCTTGCCAAACGGGGGGAACAAGTCACTATCCTCAATTTCCCTGAGAGCGATCCTTACGCTGAATTTCATAGCGGATATAAAACCGGCCCTGTGACGCATATCCCCTTTGCCATGCCGACCTATATCGCTGATGAGTTGGATTTAAAACATTACGGATTTGAAGAGCCCGCACCCGTTGAAAACCCGTTCGAAGCCTTACCGTTTTATGATGGCCTTTGTGTTTTGGTTGAAATGTTCCAAAGTTTGGAAGACAACCGCCCACCATACCGGGAAAAAGCATGGCGCGACACATGGGGAACATTCGAAATCGGGCATGTATTGTCCCGTTATGATAGAGATGTGCAGGATTTGTTCGCACGCGCGGCGACCTTATCATTGATAGATTTATTATCGGCCACGGATGTCGATGAGGAGAAAAAAGCCAAGATGATTGCGGCCGCGACGATAGGCGCGAAAACCGATCCCTCCGCACCCGGAAGTGCCGCCGCCATCATTCCTGCTATTGCCCCGTTCAGACAAAAAAATTCTTATGTGATGAAGGGGAGCCTGCATAACCTGATGCATAGCCTTAAACAAGCTGCAGGGAGTTTTGGCGCTGAAATCATATCTGATCGTAGCATAAGAAAAATTATTGTAACGGACGGCGCCATCCAATCGGTCATTATGGGTGATGAGACGGAGTATGCCGCTGATCACTATGTAATTGATCATGATCCCGTCTTATTTTTTGAAGAGTGCTTGGATGGGTATACGCCGCCGCCGGCGTTTCAAAATCGTGTAAAGTCAGGATCTAATATTAAGAATTGTGTGTCCGTTAAGGTGGCGGTGTCTTCATCGCTTGACCTTAATGCCTTAATCTTTGCATCAGATCCCGATTACGTCACCACGGCTTTACAGGATTTTAAGGGCGAAGGGGGGTCACAATATCCCGTTTTATCAATTGAAAATGTATCCAGGGTTTCCTCGAACTTCGCCCCTGACGGACATGTGGTTCTGGATATAACCGCACAATATTTTAGCCATGATCTCGACAAAGAAGACCCGATTTTAAAGGCAGTCAAGCAAGCTCTGGTCAGGGTAAATCCTGACTTGGACGGGGCGATTGTTAATATGTCGATGTCGCCTGTGGCAACACAAACCGGCTTACCAACCTTTACAGGTACCATGCCTCTACTGCCCCTACTGAAAATATTTGGTGGCTATCACTCCATAGCGTATGACTGCCCAATGGGGAATGTTTTGATCGCGGGATATGGCGAAGGCTGTGTTGGGCATCATCATGTCCATGATGGAGGAGAGCGGATTGCATTCCTCTATGATTCCTTTAAAGAAAATGATAAAAAGGCTTCATGAAACGGTTTTTTAATTTTTTCCTGGGGATACAATCACCAGTCACATTTCTGGTTCGTCTTTTTGCCTATGGCCAATATGTAGGGACTGACCAATATGGCAATAAATATTATCGTGCCAAGGCACGGAAGAATTACTCCTATGAGCGTCGCTGGGTTGCTTATAAAACCGGTAATGTCGAAGCCTCCGAAGTGCCACCTGAATACCATGGATGGTTGCATCATCAAACGGACACATTCCCCGCGCAGAATAGCGGTTATCGCAAACCATGGCAAAAGGATCACACACCCAATTTAACAGGAACGACATTGGCCTATAAGCCGCCGGGGCATCAATTAAATGGTGGAAAGCGCGCCCGCGCCACAGGCGATTATCAGGCATGGACACCCGATATGAAATAATTTATTGATATATATGTAAGATTTAAAATAAAGGTTAGTTTGATGAAACAAAATATGGTTGAAACAATTTTGGGTGCATTCGTTTTAACGGTGGCAATCATATTCTTTATTTTTGGCACAAGTACGGCCAGCATCGGCTCAGGCGGCGGCACATATATTGTGAATGCTCAGTTTACGGATATTGGGTCATTAGGTGTTGGCGATGATGTTAAAATTTCGGGCGTTGTTGTTGGCCAAGTTGCCGCAATAGAATTAGATCCGGTTATCTATAATGCCTCTGTCGATATGGCAATCGACGATGATGTTGAATTGCCGTATGATACATCGGCGCGCATTACATCCGAGGGGCTGCTGGGTGGTACTTATATGGCACTTGATGTTGGGGGCGACTCTGAAATGCTGGTGGAGGGGGATTCCATTGCTATTACGCAATCCGCACAGAACTTGGAACAACTTTTGGGTCAATTTATCTTCTCCCTTCAGGATACGAATAATGAATAATCGGCTTGGCCTGATTATATTTCTCATCGCTATATGTCTCTCGTGGCCTGTTATGGCGCAAGAGCCGGCTATTGATCAGGATCAGGCGGTTGCTGAGAGCGATAGCGAGGCTGACGACGGCACCGACTTTTTAGGAACTATTATCCAGCAACAATTGGGCGAGGATGAAACAACGCCAGAGTTGAGCGATGACGCGCAAGAGAGCTTTATTGATCCTGATTTTTTGAAGGATGACGTCAAGGCCTATGATGATTATCCTGTCGTGACGGTGCGTATTTTGGACAAAATTACGGCCGATACACGAACATATGATTTGGAAATCGGTAAAACCGTGGCTTATGGCGCGCTGCGCATTCGTCCGATGGCGTGCAAAAAATCCCCCCCGATCGAAGAACCGGAAAGCGCGTCTTTCCTACAAATTTGGGAAAAAATGCATCGCGGTGCTGATCAATGGGTCTATAGCGGATGGATGTTCGCGTCCTCTCCGTCACTCGCGGCGATGGAACATCCCGTTTATGATGTTTGGGTGATTGATTGCAAGGATTAGACAAAGCTGACATGCAATTTTAATGCATCGTCCAATAAATCCATATACTCTGCCTGTGGAATTTCAATGCACCCAAATTGTTTCAGGTGGTCATTGACAAATTGTGTGTCCAACAAGGTAAAACCCCTGTATCGTAATCGTTCCACAAGGTGAACCAAGGCAATCTTGCTGGCGTTATCCGCATGGGAAAACATGCTTTCGCCGTTGAAACATCCCCCTTGTGCCAGACCATACAGTCCGCCAACCAAATCTTCCTCATGCCATACCTCGACCGA
>CAJXOI010000153.1 GCA_913057885.1 uncultured Micavibrio sp. | reverse complement strand
GACGCACAATCGCCAAGGAGAAATAGCTGTGGTCGCTATGATTAAAATAAGGAAATATAAAATCGGGAAGATCAGTCCATTTGCCGTCGATAATTACCTGATCACGATTTTCTTCGGTAACCAAGAGGTCAAATTGATTGGGTTTAAAGGCCTGTACCTCAATCCCCATTTTTTCCCCCTCAGCCAAAAAGCGGCGCATTTCAAACGCCAAATCCGCCGTCGAGTCGATGTCATCCCCGTATAATATCCAAACTTTCATGAAAAATCCTGTGATGAGAGTATTTTATAATTATTGTTTTTAACTCGTTTCATTCATAAGTACATTAGTCAAAAGAAAAAGGCGTGTCAAAGTGATTATTATGCATTGCAATATGCCAAAATGATTTTGTAGTATGAAGTTATGCCGATGATCGAACCGATTACATACTCTAATCAAGGGCCATTAACAACACGCGCCTTTATTACATCATTGGAATATATGACAGGGCGATTGCGATTGGAACGCGAATATCAGGATGTTCTGGATCAATGTGAAAAATATCCAGATATTCCGTTTTTTGATCATGCCCTTAAAAAATTAAATGTGTCGATTGATTATCCTATCCTTCATCCCACCGACATTCCATCCGACTGTCCCTTGTTGGTGATGTCTAACCACCCGTTTGGCATTTTGGATGGATTAGTGATGAACCATATTTTGTTTCAATCACGCCGAGATTTTAAAGTTTTAACAAACGAGGTTTTGACCCGTGCCAAACCGATGCAACCATGGTTGATTGCCATTGATGATGACACATCACCCGAGGCACGGCGTAAAAACAAACAAGCCATCAGAGAAACAAAATCGACTCTCGATAACGGCGGGTGCATTTCCATTTTTCCGGCCGGTCGCTTGGCACGCCCACAAAAATGGGGCGAGGATTGCGAAGATTGGGACTGGCAGCCTTTGATTGGACATCTTGCACTTAAGACAAAACCAAAAACAGATAAACCTCTAATGATCTTGCCAATCTTTTTCGAAGGGCAAAATAGCCCCGGGTTGCGCCTTGCCGCCTTGGCAAAACAATTCACCATCACGCGATCATTAGTCATCCACGAATTGATGAATAAGCGCCAATCAAGGATCTCAGTCAAAATTGGCCAGCCAATCTCCGCGAAAGACCTTGATTTTGATAATGCCGAAGATGCCACCAAGCACTTGCGCAAAATCACTGTGGGAATGAAGGAGCTTACCAGCTCCCCGTATTCTGCATTGAAGCCCACGGTTCAATAGGGTCCAGATGATCTCCCTCCTGAAGAATTTCAATTGAAATGCCATCCGGTGATTTGACAAATGCCATGTGCCCGTCACGTGGTGGACGATTGATTGTGACACCGCCATCCATCAATTTTTGGCATGTCTCATATATATTCTCCACGCGATATGCCAAATGCCCGAAATTCCGACCACTTGTATACTCTTCCTGATTGCCATTTTCATCAGGCCAATTATAGGTTAACTCTAATAAGGGGGCTTTACTCTCTTTGGCCTTTGCCTCATCCTCTGGTGCGCAAAGAAAAATCAATGTAAAGCGCCCCTTTTCACTCTCTTTTCGGCTAAATTCCTTCAGGCCCAATTTGTTACAATAAAAATCCAGAGATTCATCGATGTCACGAACACGAACCATTGTGTGTAAATAACGCATTTTTTATTTCCTTCCTTGATTCCATTATTGTTACGACCATAATCAACTTATGACATCGACGCCAGATATCAATGTTGAAATTCCGGAAATTGACACGGAAAGAGTGACGGCTATGGCCTCTAATTTCTGGGATATGGCATTGGCCTATACAATAATGCCAACGACATGGATCCCCATCCTTATGGTGATTGCAGCGTTGATGATTGGTGGTTTCACGCGAAAATTTTTGCGTCCTAAGCTTATAAAAATGATTGAAAGGAAAAAGTTTTCTTATCGCATTCATGTCACATTGAAAAATCTGACAAAACTCGTCTTACCACTTATTGCATTGATTATTATTGCATTGGCAGAGGCGGTATGGATCGCATTTAATCCAGAGGTCACCCTCACTATTTTATCCTCTGCGGCCAAACTTTTAATTGCATGGATTATTATCCGCATCATAGCTCAAGTCATTGAGAACAATTTTGTCCGACAGATCGTTGCCCTTTTCGGGTGGATTGTTGCGGCTCTATCCATTTTAGGTGTTCTTAATCAAACAGCTGTGGCCTTGGATGCCATTGGAATGGATTTCGGTGACTTTAGACTATCCATATTGACTGTTGTCAAATTTCTGATTGCATTGGGTATTCTTTTGACCGTTTCGCGTATCATTGCGGGGTCTGTGGAGCGGGGTTTACAAAACACAACAGACCTCACCCCATCAGCGCGGGTTCTGTTGGTCAAGGTTATCAAAGTTATATTGGTAGCCTTGGCCATCTTAATCGGCTTCACAACTGCGGGGATTGATTTATCCGCCTTAGCCATTTTTGGTGGTGCGCTTGGTCTTGGTATTGGTTTTGGTTTACAAAAGGTTATATCAAACCTGTTTTCAGGAATGTTGCTTTTGGTCGATAAATCGATTAAGCCCGGTGATATTATCGAAATGCGCGATAATTCAGGCGTATTTGGATGGGTCAGCCACCTAGGTGCACGCTATGTTTCCGTGGTTACGCGGGATAACAAAGAATATCTGATCCCAAATGAGGATTTTATCACGCAACCCGTGATCAATTGGTCATACACCGACCGCAAGATTAGGGTGGAGACGTCTTTCGGCGTTGACTACGCGTCTGACCCGCATCTTGTTAAGCGGCTTGGTGTTGAGGTCGCGTCTGGTGTGAAGCGCGTCTGTGCCGACCCCAAGCCCGTCTGCCACCTTGTCGAGTTCGGAGACAGTTCCCTTAACTTCGTTCTTCGCTACTGGATTGAAGACGCCGAAAACGGTGTTACCAATACGAAAGGGGACGTCATGTTGGCTTTGTGGGACGCTTTCCAGGAACACAACATTCAAATCCCTTTCCCGCACCGCGTATTGATCGACAAGCGGTAAGTCTTTGTGTTCGCCCGCCACCTCATGTGTGTATGCATCTGGGGCGTTACGGTGTCTCAGCAATGCAATTGGTGTTTGAAACCAAATCGCCGCGCGATAAAACTGCATGGCCAAAACTGACCTTTCCTGAACACGTTCAACATATTGTTCATCCAACATGCCCTCTTCATCATGGGAAATCGAATTCACACCATTGATTTTTCCATCCCCCGTTAAACCAGGTCTAACCATTTGACGTTTGGAATATTTCTGATTGATATCGTCGCATTCCTTGTGCGGGCGCGGTCCAACGAAAGACATTTCCCCTCTCATTATATTCCATAACTGAGGCAGCTCATCCAAACGCGTTTTGCGAAGAAAACGACCGACGCGGTTGATACGTACAGTGTCATCGAAGAGGGCCTGCCCCTCTTTAGACATTGATCCATAATATTCTTTTAAGAACCCCGATGGGTCAATTTTATCCAGATCCTGCATAGATCTGGCCTTAACAATATTAAAACTCTCACCCTTATGGCCAACACGCTTTTGCAAATAAAA